>JAUXDF010000050.1 GCA_030618505.1 Spongiibacteraceae bacterium
ACACCCAAGGCAGCGCCCAAAGCCAGTGCGCCAACATCGCCCATAAAAATCATTGCGGGATAGGTGTTAAACCACAAAAACCCTAAACCCGCTCCCGCCAGAGCTCCACACAGAACCACCAACTCACCGGCACCAGCGATGTAGGGAATATGAAGATAATCTGCAAACTGATGATTTCCAACCAGGTAGGCTATAATTCCCAGCGCCGCTCCAACCATGACACTGGGCAGAATCGCCAGACCATCAAGACCGTCGGTCAGGTTAACCGCATTGGAGGCACCAACAATCACAAAATAGCTCAACACGATATATAGCGGGCCCATATCCCAGGCGACATTTTTAAAGAAAGGAATAATTAACTGGGTTTCTGCCGGCCCCGGCGCTGTCACGTACAGAACAATCGCCGCACCTAAACCACCAACAGATTGCCAAAAATATTTCCAGCGGGCAGGTAAGCCCTTGGAGTTTTTTTCCACTACTTTTCGATAGTCATCCACCCAACCAACGGCACCAAAAATAAAGGTCACAATCAACACTATCCACACATAACGATTAGTAAGATCAGCCCACAACAGAGTACTAAACGCCACGGAAACCAGAATCAAGGCACCTCCCATCGTTGGCGTTCCTGATTTGCTTAAATGTGATTGCGGGCCATCATCACGCACCGACTGACCAATTTGATGATAGTTAAGCCGTTTGATCATCCACGGACCAAACCACAAGGAGATTGCCAAGGAGGTCAATATCCCCAGAATCCCTCGAAATGTCAGATACTGAAATACAGCAAAACCACTGATATGCTGCGAGAGTATTTCTGCCAGCCATAACAACATAAGCTAAGACTCTCCCTTTGACTTAACGAGATTTTTATCCGTCAGCGAATGGACAATATTTTCCATCCGCGCACTTCGCGAGCCCTTAACCAAAACAACTTCTCCGCCATGCAGGTATTGCTGACAATAGCTAAGTAATTCCTGCTGATCGTTAAAATGATGACCGTGCTCACCAAAATGTTTGGCAGCAACCGCACTTTTCTCGCCAATACAGAGCATTTTTTTAATATTCTTTTTTAAAGCATATTCAGCGATATGCTGATGCTGGGTTTCACTTTCAGCACCTAGCTCAGCCATATCACCCAGGATCAACCACTTAGGCCCCTTAAAACCGACCAATACATCAATCGCGCTTTTCACTGAACCTGGGTTAGCGTTATAACTGTCATCGATAATTTTGCTACCTTGCTTTCCAGGCAGCAGTTGTAATCGCCCATCTACACCGGAAAACTTTTCAAGCCCGACAACAATGGTTTCCAGCTTCACACCCAGAGCATGAGCGCTTGCCGCCGCTGCCAGGGCGTTGGCAATATTGTGTTTACCTGGCACCGGCAATAATAATTCGATGCTTTTGCCGTCAACACTTAATTTGATTCGGCTCTGCCATTGGCCACCATCCAACACGCTTGCACTGACATTGGCTTGAGGATTGCCTTTCATTGAAAAACTAACCGTTTTTCTTTCACCAATCATATCAAGCCAAAGCCCGGCAAAATCATCATCCAGATTCAGCAGCGCAATACCGTTTTCTTTTAAACCGGAAAATATTTCCGCCTTACTTTTAGCAATATTTTCCAGGCTGCCAAATCCTTCAATATGCGCAGGCATGGCATTGGTGATTAACGCCAGATCCGGAGCCGCGATGCCCATCAAGTAGGCGATATCGCCCGCCTTGGCAGCGCCCATCTCAATAACGGCATATTGGTGTTCTGGTTTCAGCTCAAACAAAGTCAGTGGCACACCAATTTCGTTGTTATAGTTGCCGCAGGTTGCCAGCACTTCTCCTGACTCGGAAAGTATCGAGGCCAGCATTTCCTTGGTGGTTGTTTTTCCTGCGCTGCCCGTCAAAGCCAGTACTGGTTTTTTAAAATGCTGGCGATTGAGCCCGGCTACCTCACCCAAGGCGACCAATGAGTCTGCAACTCGCAACTGGCTCAGCGGGCTTTCTACCGACTCTTCAACCAAAGCCGCCCGTGCGCCATTTTTACGTGCCTGCTCAACAAAACGATGACCATCAAAATTATCACCCCTCAATGCAACAAACAGCGCATCATTGGCAATATTTCTTGAATCTGTAGACACCGACACAACGCTGACATCATCACCAATCAGCTCGCCCTGCAATACACTCTGTAGTTCTGTTAAAGAGAATGCCGACATCATTAATGCAGCCCTCCCTGATTGTTGGTGATTTCCAGTAAGACTTGCTGTGCTACCACTCTGTCGCTGAAAGAAAAACGCTCACCATTGATCTCCTGATATTCCTCATGGCCCTTGCCGGCTATCAATACGCTATCGCCAGGTTCTGCATGTTGCAGCGCATATTGAATTGCTTTTGCTCGATCCAGCTCAACCACAAGCTGCTGTCTGGAGCAACAACCACTGACAATTTGCTCGGCAATCTGCTCGCCATTTTCGCTACGGGGATTATCATTGGTAACTACAACATAATCTGCCAGCTGGGCGGCAATCTCACCCATCAGCGGGCGCTTCATTGGGTCACGATCGCCACCGCAACCAAATACACACCACAGTTTCGCACTGCAATGCTGGCGGACTGCCCGTAAAACATTACTGAGTGCATCCGGTGTATGGGCATAATCAACAACAACATTTAAACCTGCACTATTAGCGATCCCTTCCATGCGACCGGGCACTGGCGCTAAAGTGGCAATATTTTCAATAACACTTTCCAGGTCAAAGCCCAAAGCGCAAAGCACCCCAATTACTCCGAGCAAATTACTGAGATTAAATTCGCCCAACAATGCGCTGTGTAATTCAGCCTCACCCCAGGGAGTATTGATCGATGCATCAACACCATCGAGTGAATAACTAACTGAGCTGACACAAATATCAGCATCCTGAACTCGGGTGCTAAAAGTATAAGCTTGTACACTTTCAGGAAGCTGCTTTACCAGCTTTCTACCAAAGGGGTCATCGCCATTAATCAGCGCATATTTAAGCCCGGGCGTTTCAAACAATTTTTGTTTGGCTGCACCGTAGGCTGCCATGGTGTCATGATAATCAAGATGATCATGACTGAGATTAGTAAACAGCGCGGCTTCAAAATTAAGCGCAGTTACTCGCTTTTGCTCCAGCCCATGGGAGGACACTTCCATGGCGACATAATCAGAACCGTGCTGCTGAAGATCTCTTAAGATACGCTGCAATTGAATGGCATCCGGCGTAGTATGATTAGTGTCTCGCAGGCTATCGCCAACCCCCCAACCCAAGGTACCAATCACCGCCGCCGTATGTTGCATTTGATTAAGCAGTTGGGCGATATATTGACTGCAGCTAGTTTTACCGTTGGTGCCAGTAATTCCCACCAAGGTCATTTTTTCAGCCGAGCGATCAAAAAAGTTAGCGGCCAACTCACCCAATTGCTCTCTAAGATTTTGCACACTAACAAGAGGAACATGAGGGTAATCTTTCAGCTCGCTCCACTGTTGTTTTATCGGCGCGCTTTTCTGTCCGTTTTCTTGCTCAAGAACGACAGCAATCGCGCCCTTTTTAATCGCTTGATCGATATACTGACGACCATCTACAGCAACACCTTGATAAGCAATAAATAAATCGCCCTGCTGCACCGTGCGACTATCACTGCTAATACCATACACAGCAACATCGAACTCTTTGGGAAAAGAGCCAATGCCGAGAATAGTGCTTAGCTGTTTAGTCGCTGTCATCATATCCATTATTTAGTGTCTTGCTGCAAGGCGAGCAGCTTTGAGATCCTCTTCTCGCAGATCATCGGGTGGCACATTCAGCAGGCGCAAGACCCCTTCTGTCACCCTGGAAAATACCGGCGCCGCTACTTCACCACCGTAATATTCATTTCCCTTTGGATCATCTACCATCACTACGGTAACTACTCGCGGCTGACTAACCGGCGCTACGCCGGCAAATATCGAGGTGTAATGGCTATCTTCATAACCACCACGGCCCGCCTTATGCGCTGTGCCAGATTTTCCGGCAACGGTATAGGCAGAAATTTGCGCTCTCGTTCCCGTGCCACCTTTTTGAGTCACCGTACGCAACATTTCCATCACATCCTGGGCAATACGGGGTTCAATGATTTGATCGCCAACAACATCGCCTTCCGCTTTCAATAAAGACACTGGCCGTTTTATTCCATGACTGGCAAAAACTGAATAAGCCTGCGTTAATTGCAGGGTTGTCACTGACAAGCCATAACCGTAAGCAAAGGTTGCGCGCTCTATGGGCTTCCATCGTGCGTAATTTGGCAGCACTCCGGTACTCTCACCCGGAAACCCACTGCCGGTATCCTGACCCAGGCCCATGCGATAGAACACTTCGCGAACCGCCTGCTCATCCAGACTGAGGGCAATTTTGCTCAAACCAACCTGGCTTGATTTGGTAATCACTTTGGTTACATCAATAACGCCATAATTAACCGGATCCATCAATATTTTACGACCGACTCTAAATGTCCCGGGGTTCGTGTCTATTTTGGTATTAGGTTTGTATTTGCCACTTTCCAAAGCCGCCACAACGGTCAAAGGTTTCATGGTCGAACCTGGCTCAAAGACATCAGTGATAGCGCGGTTACGAATAGAGCCAGGCTTTAAGCGACGGCGATTATTGGGGTTAAAGGACGGTAAGTTGGCCATTGCCAGCACCTCGCCAGTCTCTACATCCATAACAACAATGGAACCGGAACTGGCGCGGTGTTTTTTTATCGCGGCCTTCAGCTCCCGGTAAGCTTGATATTGCAGGCGCAAATCAATACTTAAGGCAAGATCCCTACCCGGCTGAGCACTGGCTATTGATTTGATATCTTTAATTACTCGCCCCTTCAGATCCTTTAAAACTTTTTTCTTTCCCTCGGAACCTTTCAACCAATTATCGTAAGCCAGCTCCATACCTTCCTGGCCTTTATCATCAATATTGGTAAAACCCACCAGGTGGGCAGCTACTTCGCCAGCAGGATAAAAACGACGGTATTCTCGCCGCTCATAAACGCCAACAATCTCCAGAGAAAGAATTTTCTCCGCATCCTGGGGAGACATATGACGACGTAAATAGACAAATTCTTTATTACGATAACGCTCGAGCTTGTTCTTTAATTCGCCGTAAGGCATGCCCAGTGCCTTGGCCAGTTTTGGCCACTGCGCTGTACTCTTTCGCAAATGTCTGGGATTTCCCCAAAGAGTGACAACCGGTGTGCTCACAGCCAGTGGCTCTCCACGACGATCGGTAATCATTCCCCGGTGCGCAGGAATAATCTCCTTGCGAATGGTGCGAACCTGTCCTTGTTGTTGCAGAAACTCAAAACCACGATCAACTCCGCCCATTACCTGTAGACTGGCAACACGCCATACCAGCACAAGAACAAAAAATGCCAGCAAGGCCAGCACCATATAGATACGCCAGGCAGCAACCGGTACCTGCGCATTTATTGAGGAGGGCTTTATACCCTTCATAGCCTCACCCTTGCCTCTTTTGCTTTCGCCCTTGCTCCTCATGGCTTCACCATCGTCACAGCAGCAGGATCAGGGGGAAGCATATCCAGCTTATTCTTAGCCAAACGCTCAACCCGCACTTGTGCCGACCAAGTGCTTTTCTCTAGTAACAACTGTCCCCATTCAACCTGCAACTCATTCTCTTCGCGCTTTAAGCTTTCAAACTCATTAAACAACTGTCTTGACAGATAGGTGGAATATACAACCCCTATCGCAGAAGCCAGCACCACCAGCCACAAAACGATAAGCAACAAAACAGAGCCAAAGCCCTGCCCTTTCGACTCAAGCGAATCTTGATGCGACTGTCGATGCGAACTCATCTAACCCACCTTCTCGGCGATGCGCATAATCGCACTACGCGATCTTGGGTTGACTGAAACTTCTTGCTCAGAGGCACGAACGGCTTTACCTATTCTGCGCATCTTCTGTTTTATCTGGTCGTGGGTAATTGGAATATAAGCAGGTGGCTGATCGCCCTTTTCACACTTTCGAATAAATTGTTTTACGATTCTGTCTTCCAGGGAATGAAAGCTAATCACTACCAGGCGCCCGCCATCGGCCAATACATCCAAAACCTCATCCAGCAAATCCCGCAGATCACCCAGCTCATTATTAATATGTATGCGTACTGCCTGAAAGGTTCGTGTTGCCGGATGTTTCTGTTTTTCCCGCGTCGGCACCGCTTCTGCGACTAAATTCGCCAGCTGTCGTGTAGTGGTAATTGGCTGCTCCTCGCGAATTTCCACTACCGCCCGCGCTATCCGCCTTGCAAAGCGCTCCTCACCGTACTGCTTGATAACTCTGGCTATTTCATCAGCCTCGGCTTCAGCCAACCACTGCGCAGCACTTATGCCATGCTGTGGATCCATACGCATATCCAGCGGCCCATCATTTTGAAAGCTAAAACCTCTTTCCGCCTGATCCAGCTGAGGGGAGCTCACCCCCAAATCAAGCAAGACGCCATCAAGTTTGCCTTGCCAACCTGCCTCACTAACGAACTCCTTCAGCTGCGCAAAAGAACCGTTTTTGATTGAAAACCTTTTATCATTGATATATTTTTCAGCATCGCGCAGCGCCTCTGGGTCTTTATCAATCGCCATCAAACAACCCGCTGGCGATAACTTATCTAATATAGCGCCACTATGACCCCCGCGACCAAAGGTGCCATCGACATAACGACCTTCAGGGTTCACCACCAGCGCAGCCACCGCCTCGTTTAGCAAGACCGTTTCATGGGCGGCGTCTTGCTCAGCTTGATTTGTTGGGTGGGCAGCCATAATTAATCTCAAAAAACTCAGCAAACGTTATATATTAAGGCTACAGAGACAGGGACATCATCTCTTCAGGCAACGGTAAATCACCGCTACTCGCTTCTTCCAGTGCAGCAGTACGCTCTGCAGTCCAGAGCTCTTCACTCCATAATTCAAATTTTTTGCCTTGTCCGACTAACACCGCTTTTTTCTCCAACTGCGCATGATCTCGCAAGACCTGAGGAAGCAAAATCCGGCCACTACCATCCAATTCAAGATCGCTGGCATGACCTAATATCAAACGCTGAATACGACGCACCTGAGGCTTAAAGGAGGGCAACTCCTGAATCTCCTGCTCGATTTCCTCCCAGGTCGCCAACGGATAAATCAACAAGCAGCTACTTTGAATATCAATGGTGACCACCATCTGGCCATCACAAATCGTAGACAAACGCTCGCGGTGCTTGGCCGGCATAGCCATGCGCCCCTTGGCGTCTAGATTTATGTGATGAACTCCCCTGAACAACACGCTATTCTTACCCTACTTGTTTTTCTTGCTGAGACAGTAAACGGACATGGAATGAACACTTTAAGGAGAGCTTTTCCTCAATTACCCACTTCCACCCACTTTTACCCACTTTCCTGCACACTATAGGAATTCTGGCCCACTATTGTCAAGGCGCTAATAGGCCAAACACGCAGGAACCTGAAGGGATTTGCAGCGATCTTGCGAACAAGTTAACAAAAACAGAAGAAAGGGATAAAGAAAAGAATATAGATTCCAAGGATGTGGCGAAGCAACTTAAAGTATTACTTTAAGTTTGAGACTGTTTGGGAATATTGGAGTATTCGGTATATACGAAAAAAGAAGCAGGCTAGTGGTGTTAAGCCGAGCTGGTCATGAGCAGCCTGCCATTCACCTGACAAGCTAGCCGAATCCAGTATGAAAAACTATGGAGCCGCTATTAGGTCTTGCTCCGTTAACATCGCCATAAATCATGGTCGCCCACACAGTACACTTTTTCAGCATGGCAAGCATTAATCTGAATATATAACAAAAGATAATATTCTTAAAGCCCTTTTCTTGAAATTTATAGACCTTAATTTTGACACATCAAAGCAGACTGCACCCGCGCCAATACTCAGGCTGCGTTTCATATTGTTCAACACCTTCGGAAATTGTAACCCAGCTTTGTTGCCTGGATTACCCTAGGACAGGCGGGCATCAGCACTTTCTTAACAACTACGTCTGTTACGGAAACTATTTTTTCAGCGCTATACGACGACTAGCCCCCAGCCCGGCTAAACCCAGCACGAACAAACCTAGTGATGCCGGCTCGGGTACAGCAGCGTATACGCGAATCGAGTCAATCGTGTACGATGATTCCGTACAATTAAATGGGTCAAGCCTGTCGTACTGAAAAAAACCAGTGCCGTAATCAGAGGCGTCATCATCAATCCACTCGAATGTTTGACCAAGGCTCACTCCCTGAAGGACATCATCTGTAATATCCTTAAAAAATGCCTTCGAATAAAAATATTCGTAGGCAAATGGAGAGCTGCCAACATCCCAATTGAAAGTACTCACTGAATAATTATCTTTTCCGGCTTGCTCGTCTCCAAGGTGCAAACTATCCATATCTGCAAAATCAGGCACACTCCCCATTGCGGCTTCGTCGATCAACGAACCACTGCCGTGAAGCTCAACCGTACCAGTAATCCAGTTTGAAAACGCTACGTGATCAGCGGTAGAAGAAAAAGCGCCACCAAAAACTTCAGCAGGCGCAGCATCGGTATCAAAGGTCCAGGTTGCCGTAATTCCACGACCATTAAAACTACCCCGAGCACCACTGAAATAGCCATCGGCATCATAACTATTATACGTTGCACCCATTGCCTCCACCGTCATCAGCACGGCGTGCGCCTGAACCGCACCACCAAGCAGAACACAGACTAGCGCAGCACTTCCCCATTGCATCCTCATTTGAAACCCCTTTTACAAATTCCATTTAATAGATGATTCGGTGATTGACCACCGAACCGCCTCTGCCCAGTGAATGGCTTGCTCACTACCCGCAAGTTACCGCTTTTTAGCACATTATTAGCACATAATTTCACAGCATAAGTAATGCCAAGAAATTAAACTTGATACTTTTCAGTCGGTTAAAAATTACCAAGATTTATCATCTTTCATAAACGCAAAGAAAATCGACACACCAAGCTGACATAACACAGCCCTCACCACAGTGAAGATTGACGACATCCACCAACGTAGTTATCCACTCAAAAATAAGAAGTTAAAAGGTTTTTTAAGGCGTTTCTATGGTATAAAATTCATTATTAGCAAACTCGATAAAAACAAGAACACATAAACAGAAAAATAAAACTTATGAAAATATTTTATTACCAGACGACTCCGACTATAGGTGGGCGCAATTCCGCCAGCTTTAATAGCCTCTTCAACCTATTAGCACTGCCCACCTTGATATTACTTACATCAACACTGTTTTCCATTGCTGGGTGCGGGCCTTCTTCAAACGGAAAAACTGTCAGCATTAATTCAACGGAAAAGACAAGCCTGGGTAAAGACCAAAGAATAGCGATTATTGGAGGTGGCGTTGCAGGGTTATCTGCAGCCTATCGATTAAACCAAAAAGGCTATACCAATGTTGTCGTATTTGAAAAATCAAACCGGGTAGGCGGAAAAGTATCTACGTTCTTTTATGACGGTTTGGCATATGAAACAGGAGCCATTGTGGTATCGCCACACTTCACTGACTTCATAAAACTAGCCAGAGAGGTCGGTATTGAAATTAAGGGCTATCCCGGGGAATTTTCATATTTTGAAAATGGCGACCACATGAGTCACAAGCAGTTTTTGAACAGTGAGTTCAGCCAATGGGAGATACTGACCTCAATGGTTTCCACCTATTTCTACAGCCTAAGGCACCCCGAGATCGCCAGAAATGGCTTTAAGGATATTCCTGAAGAACTAACGCTACCAATGAATGCATTTCTATTAGAAAACCCTTCGTTGGTACCACTAGCTCGTCTCCTCGAACCAGGTTTTGTAACTTTTGGCTATGGTTACTACAATCAAATTCCGGCCATCTATTATTTGAAAGAAATGCACTCAACTGTTCTTTCAATGTTTGCTGAAGGCCCTGAAACCGGCGCCTATTTCTATTTTCCTGAAGGCTACTCTACGCTTATGCAACGCCTGGCAAGCTATAGTGATGTTAAAACTGCTACGCCTGTCACTAAAGTCTCTAGAAATGACAAGGGCATAATTAAAGTCACTACCAACAACGAAACCACAGAGTTTGACAAACTGATTATTGCCACGCCTCTCGATACTGCTGTGAGCTACCTAGACACAAGTAACGAAGAAAAAGAATTGTTTGAGATGATTCACTATTACAATTATTACACACTTGTATTCCGGGCAAGCGGACTACCAAAGGAAACCATCAGCCTGGCAACCAATACCAAGCCAGACTTCGTCGACAACCTGATGATGTTTGGCAACCCATACAAGGATAACGATGTATATATTGCATATATGCAAGTTTCAGTGGGCACTAGTGACGACAAAGTACTACACAACTTTATAAAGGGAGTTGAGAACCTTGGAGGAAAAGTAGAAAAATCCTTAAAACTCAGTCAATGGAGCTACTTTCCACACGTAAGTAGCTCAGCTATGAAGAGCGGCTATTTCGAGAAACTTGGCTCATTGCAAGGTAAGCGCAATACGTATTATGTCGGCAGTGTTTTAGGGCACGAATTTGTCCCAACTACTGCAGCCTACTCAATAAACCTAATTGATCGAGAGTTTTAGCAAGTCAAGCACCCCTATAAAAACAAGATGTCATCTAAGAAGCACCTGCTTTGTGCAACACTTATACCGCCTCTTGCATTAGCGCCACAGAATGCCATAAACAATAAATAAATTAGCATGTTAGAATAATTTGAGTTAGCCGTTAAGCCGGGTTTTGTCGTGGACAGTCATTCATCTAGGATGCACGTCACCGTACACCTCAAGCAACCTACCCGAATCCAGTGCGGGCCACACCTAAAGGATTCCTATTTGGTCTTGCTCCGAGCGGGGTTTACCATCGCCGTGAACTGTTGCCAGTCACGCGGTGCGCTCTTACCGCACCTTTTCAACCTTACCGGCGACACCAGGGCATAAACCCAGGCGCCACGTAGGCGGTATACTTTCTGCTGCACTTCCCGTAGGCTCACGCCCCCCAGGTGTTACCTGGCACTTTGCCCTATGGAGCCCGGACTTTCCTCCCTACCAGCCATCAAAGATGGGCGATACGGCGACTGCCTAGCCAACTCGCGGGCAAGGCTAACGTGACTTGGCAAAAATGGCAAGCGCGAAGAGAAATACCACAGACTACTGCACCAAAAACCTAGCGCCACCTCGCTCCTTTTAGTTAGTGCCCATCCAGAAATTAAACAAAGAGGTCATGGTCAACGCAAATCTTGCGACTTAAAGGCCTTGAAAAGGCCTAGGAGCTAGATTTGCGTTGGCCATGACTGGACTTTATTTTCGAAAATCAGCTGTTTCTGGATGGGCACTAGTTATTATTCTCGCTGCTATCTGTCACCAAAAACTGATACAACTCGCGTTTTTTGACGCCGGTAATTTTCGCCGCCAAGGCAGCGGCCTGTTTTGGTGCCAACTCCTCTGCAAGGATTTCTACAATGCGCATCACGTCTTCAGAAAGTTCTATATCGACCTTTGTATCATCACCCGCCACCATGACTACAAACTCACCACGCTGCTGGTTAGTATCGGCCAGCACCCATTCACACAACAGCTGCAAGCTGCCATTTTTGACCGTCTCAAAGGTTTTGGTTAATTCACGGGCAATCACAGCATTTCTATCAGTACCAAATACTTCTCGCATATCCTGCAAGCTATCAACAATCCGGTGGGGTGACTCATAAAAAACCAGTGTTCTGCACTCTTTTTTTAATCCCTCCAACTGTTTTTTACGCGCCCCGGCTTTGGATGGCAGAAAACCTTCAAAAATAAAACGATCTGTCGGCAAACCGGCAACACTCAAGGCAGCGGTCATTGCACAGGCTCCGGGAATCGGCACCACCTTCACGCCCTGCTCGCGAGCCAGTTTGACCAGGCGGTAGCCGGGGTCAGATATCAACGGAGTACCTGCATCCGAGATCAAGGCAACACTGCCGCCTTGCTGGAGTTTATTGAGAATTCCATTTACCCGTCGCTCATCACTGTGATCATGATAGGCAACCAAAGGCTTTTTAATATGGAAATGGCTTAATAATTTCCCGCTATGACGGCTATCTTCCACCGCAATCAAATCCACTGATTGTAGAACCTCTACCGCTCGGGGTACCATATCACCTAAATTTCCAATGGGGGTGGCGACAATGAACAATACCGCTTCAGCCATATGCTGTAATCCTGTTATTTATAAATAGCTTATAAGTAGCTCGTGAGCAGTTAATGAGCAGCCAATGGGTCACTAATAATCATCCAGGCTGCCAATACAGCCCACTGTCAAAGGTTCTATGCTAAATACGCTTAAAACAACACAGAGTCTACCACTGCTGCTGCTCACTGTTTGCGCTATATTACTATTGAATGGCTGCGGCTCTACGCCAGATGAAGCTCAGACGGATCTTAATGCGCCGACCTCCATCACCGAGCAAGTCCAGGATCTGCTATTACAGGCTAGCAACAGTGAAAGGCCGCAAGAAGCTCACCGCCTGCAGATTAAAGCGGCCCAATTACTACGACAGCAAGGCAAGAACAATCTGGCCAGCCAGCTCCTTGCCAACATCAAGCCACAACAACTTCACCGCGAGCAGCTCGGCACCTATACCTTACTCTACAGCGGGCTACTACTGGATTCCGGCGATATCGATGGCGCATTACTACAGTTAAACCGGGAACAGCTATTATTTGAAGTTGACCTGATGTCACTCTCCACTCAAGTTGGCATCAGCGATCTGAGAGCTCGCGCACTATCACTACGCGGCAGTCATCTGGCCAGTGTTCAGGAGCGTATCTACATCGCCCCCTTGCTCGAAGAACAAACCCAAATGGACTACAACCGCGAGGCGATCTGGCAATCCTTGATGTTTCTCTCCAAAGAGGAGCTCACCGAGTACCTGACCAAGGCAATAACCGATGATTATCAGGGCTGGCTTGAGCTGGCTATCATAGCCAAGGGCGATCAAGGCGACCTGGATGTTCAAGTCGCCGAACTGGAGCAGTGGCAGCTCAGCCGACAAGGCCATCCCGCCGCACAACAATTGCCCGATGGCATGGCAATACTGAAGGAAACCGCAGCCAATCGCCCAAGACAGCTCGCCCTGCTACTGCCACTTTCCGGCAAGATTGGCGCTGCCGGGCAAACTATTCGAGATGGCTTTCTAGCGGCGCTGTATCACGGACAAAAACAATCAGCACCTCTAGTCAAACTATATGACACAGAGCAATCAACCGACTTTAGCGCCCTGTATCAACAGGCAGTGAATGATGGTGCCGAGCTAATTATTGGACCGCTGACCAAAGACAAAGTGCACTTGCTATATGACATGGTAGAGCTGCCTGTACCCACTCTGGCTCTAAACCAGATTGATGA
>JAUXDF010000151.1 GCA_030618505.1 Spongiibacteraceae bacterium
TGACGCCGCCGATGGCGACGGCTGGCATCTGAATGTCTATAATCGAACGACCGGGGTAGAAATATGCTCTATTGAAACATTTGCAGGAGAGGGTGGCTCAGAGAACTCACCAATCGGTTACGACAATACGATTGTAATAGAAAATAACAGCGGATTTGCCGGGTTGTTTGGAAGTCCATTAGCAACGCAAAACGGACTCGTTCGAGTTGATGTTAATTCAAACCTCAGTGGTTGCACCGAAGTGTGGCGAAATATGGATCTTAAAGCGTCTACAACACCGCAGCTATCAACTGCTAATGGGCTGATATATTCCTATACAGTTAAAGCAGGCAGTAATGGCAATATTGCCTATTATATGAGCACTATAGATTTTGCAGATGGCACTACCGTCTTTGAGAAATATATTGGAAGTGGCTCGCAGTTCACTGACATGCTACAGCCCGTTACCATCGGCCCTGATGGAGCGTATTACGCGGGGACCAAGAACGGTTTGTTGGTTGTAAGAGGTGACTAAATATCTGTAGAGATACAGTATTTGTGAAAAGCCAGTAGCGACAATGTCGTTACTGGCTTTTTTTATTGTCACCAAGCCTATTTCAAAGCGTTAGCTTTTGCATTGCGGCTAGATACAATTTAATTTTTATCGACGTCAGCTACTCGAAGAGAACTGTTTGTGTTTTTGTGAATGTAAGCTAAATTTTGTTCCTCAGAAAATAGTGATCACTGGCTCTAGAGCTGAGATGTAGGAAACCTCCGATTTTGGTACAACAATGCCATTAACTTTAGAGATTTTCCATGGGGAAATTGAAGGCCTGCATGCTAAACCAGAGCTACGGATTGCTGTTATGTGTACTCGCTATGTTTGGCTCCGTGACATTAGCGGGGTGATACCACGCTTCGCGGGCGTCACATTAATTCGATGCTTACTGTTAGGTGCCAGAACTCCATGAAACCACGTCAGATGGGCTCGGAGTTTGGGCGCCAATGCGGCCAACTTCGCCATGAAGTCCAGGGGTTCGAATATGACAAGCGTCGTCCCATCCGGATACGGAGTCTTCAACTCGTACCTCACCATTCCCCGGGAGGTCAGCGCCAGGCGCTTTTCTGATACGGCAGGGCGAGAGATATAGCGGCACAAGCGTTCCAATTTCTTGCGTTCACGCGTTTTTGTTGCGGCACAATATAAGCCATCCCTAATTCATATTCGGTGCCCATTCGCGCTTTTCAATCCTGGTGACCCGTACGATTGTGACACTGTGCAAAATGGCGATTTAGAAAATGTGGGCGCGGATCGCATTAATTTGTTAAATCTTGAGGCCCCCTTGGCTATTGCTGGTATCGATGTCAAATATATTGACCCGCGTAAATCATGGGGCGATGAGGCAACCTAAAATATGCAGGCCAATGAGTTAGCCAAACTGTTTCAGGAAAATTTCCAGAAATTTGATGTCGCTGATAGCATCGCCCCGCAGGGCCTAAGGCAAAATAAGCCTATTAGAATAGCCGCCATTTTTATCGCAGCTATTTTGTGAGAGGGCGGTGCGTTATTAATAGTCCGCCTAACGTGGGAGAGTAAACTATACTGATAATAACAATATAAATTGCTGACAGGTGTTGCGCTTTCAATGCGTATATTTAACTATTTTATCTCTGAAGAATTGCGTGAACGTTACGATACCCGCCTGAAGGCTCGCGCATTGGTAGGGGTGTCGCTCTGCAGTATTGTTATTTATCTCATTTCGAGCCTGCTGCTCTTTGCTGTCGGTACGGCCTACGGTTTAAAATTTCCCGTTGGCTATCAGCTAATTGGTATCGCATTGCTGATATCTATCCTTTCTTTGGTCGCAATTAAATACTCTGGCTCTGTAAGTCTGGCAGGTAATGTTTATCTAATCGGTTATTATGGCTTGGTTATTCTCTCATTTTTTCACAGTACAGCCGCCGCTTCCATGCATATGACCCTGTTTTGCTTGCCAGTACTAGGGTTTATGATTAGCGGAATTCGGGCGGGCATTTTCTGGCTAGTTCTTTCTCTGAGTACGCATATTGTATTGATGACAATTTTGTATCATTCAGCCAGTTTGTCGGGTGTGCATGCATGGCAGATACCTGTCATCATTATTGTTATCGTGCATGGCATATTGGCAGCGCCTTCAATGTTTTTTGTGCATCTGACTAATACCATGCAACGACAACTGGAAGATGAAAGAAACACGCTCGATCATCTGGCTCATCATGATACTTTGACGACCTTGGCTAATCGCAGCGCGTTTGAGAAGGTCATCAATGCAAAAGTGTCGCAGGCGTTACGATCACAAGCTAGTGACCGGGCATCGCAACGTGGTGTCTCAAGTACAGTTTTTGCGTTGATTTATCTGGATCTAAATGACTTTAAACCGATCAATGACCGCTATGGTCATCATGCGGGCGACGAAGTGCTTAAAGTGCTCGCTAAACGGATTCGGTACAATATCAGAGAGGCAGACATCACTGCGCGTTTAGGTGGTGATGAGTTTGCTATTATTATTGACGGCATTGGTGAAAAAGAAGAGACGCTAGCTATTGCAAAAAATATCGCCAAAATCATCAAGCAGCCCATGGATATCGGGGGTAAATCACTTCAGGTAAGTGCCAGTATTGGCGTGGCTGTTTTCCCCCTAGATAGCGATAGTGCTGATGGTTTATGGCGCAAGGCTGATCAGGCGATGTATGCAGACAAAGCATCAAGTGGTGCGACAGGCAGCTCCCCGCGTCGACAAATAATACCTTCTGTTTAGAAGTCGTTACTAATCGTCCGCGAATAATTTTTCCTCCAGCGTTTTCCCCTTAATCAACTGACGGTAATGAGTATATAGAACAAACGCGCTATTCGTGGCTACTCTACCCAACCGGAGTACGGCAATGCCTCATTGGGGCTTAGGCGGCCGCCAAACTTTTTACCTTGATCTTTTCATTGATAGGCTCTGCGAATTTATTCACAGAGCCTGAAACAATTGCTTGCAGGGAAGCCATGGCTGCTTTAAAAGAAGCCTTACCAGTAAAATCTGCGGGGAATTTCTGGCGTCGATAGTTCGCCAAGGGCATGAGATAGGGCTATTTCTGTGTGCCGGTAGGTTCTGAAGCCATCGGATTTTTTCATACTCAGTTTTATTTTGGTATTTAGCCCCTCCACAATTCCGCTGGAAAACTGCTTTTTCGCTCTGAACCAATTTAATAGAAGAAAAGTCGCTATTGCTTATAAGTAATAACGACTTTTAAATTTATCAACAAAATAGAATAGGGATATTTTACTAAGGAGCAAAGGTTACGGTATGCTCTTCTACAACCTGCGTATCATCTCGGTAGATATACAGTTTGTTATTGGCGTAATCAATGTATGTATCGGCTCCAATCACAATTTTACCGCTATCATTTAGGGTATGTTTATTATATACAAGAACATCTCCAGATAGTTTATCTGATACATAAATATAATTGGCATCAACGGTGATGCTTATTGCTCTAACGTTAGGTAGGTCTAATGTTTTCGCTATGCTGTTGTCTTTTTTATTCAAAATTACTACTCTAGCTTCTGTGAAGTCTGAATTAGCAATATATAAAAACTTCTCATCAGATGTAAAAGCAATAGTATTAAAGTCGTTAATGGCTATGACCTTTTCATGTTTAGTCGTATCAGATAAAGGCACGCGTATAATTTCATCTGAATTATAAACATAAGCGTAATTATGATCTAAATAGGCAGTTGATAAAAATTTAGATTGCTCTCCTGTTATATCTTTTATATGAAAAAAATGATTTCCCATAACGCCTTTATCCATGTGGTAAAAATTAACATCTTCTGCACCATCAACCGACATAATAAATCCATTAAAGCTTAACCCACTGATATTGAAGTCAGGCTTATCTTCTTCTATAATTTTTTTGTTCGATAATGAATAAGACACAATACTTGAGTCATAGGCTCCGCTAGTCTCCCAACCTACCAAATAAGAATCTTGAATACCTATATACTTTAATTTCTTCATAATACTATGTGTTTCTCCAACCATAGATGAAACTTTCATAGCATCAGTAACTTTAGACTCATGGGAAAAATTCCTTTCTCTTGTTACTACCGTGTTATTTCCAATTATTAAAGTACTCGTTATATTTGTTTCAATTCTATCATTTTCATGATGCTCCGTGGCTGGAGGTGTTTGCTCTGGCGTCTTATCATCTTTGTCAGAGTCACTGCTACCGCCACAAGATATCAATAAGCTGGCGCTTAAAACCAACGCTAAAGGAAGTAAAAATAGAAAACCATTTTCGAGATTACTTTTTAACATAATAATTTCCTGCTTGTTGATACCTGATTTCTAATGTTTTAACTTTAAGTGCCATAAAAACTTTACTAAGTGAACATTAGATATATAGGTTGAATATGGCGTTTTAGCAATGCTAACGTTCGGAATACGGAGTTTCTTATCGCCAATAGAAATATGAGACGAATCCTTAAAACAAACATAAGAAAACCCTGCTCTTTTGAAGTATAGGTGGAACAAACACCCTACTCGTGGCTACTCTACCCTACCCAACCGGGGTACGGCAATGCCTCATTGGGGCTTAGGCGGCCGCCAGCACAATACTTGGTTAAAACGAAACTGACGACAACAAAAGAGCAGACCGAGAAACCGATTAAAGCTAAAGTCGTAATTGCCGGTTTTGGTCGCGCTGGGCGCAGGATAGGGGAGATTCTGTCAGCCGCAGGTGAAGATTTTGTTGCACTGGATTACGATGCAAAAATTGTCAAAACCGAACGGGAACATGGTCATCCTATATTTTTTGGCGACGTGCGAAAACCAGAATTATTAAAAGCTGCGGACGCTAATGATGCAAAAGCGATCATTGTAACGGTAAATGATTTGCAAGCCAGCCAGCAAATAGTCGCATCACTTCGTAACGCTCATCCAGAAACCCGCATTTATGTGCGAGGACATAGTTTGAATCAATGCTGCGAATTACGCAAACTGGGAGCAAGTGACGTTGTATCAGAAAATATTGAAGCCAGCTTGGCCTTAGCCCGTATGGCATTGGCGGAAATTGGGGTTAGTAAACTACAGCAGAATAAGATCCTAGAAGACTACCGAGTTAGTTATCGTACCAAAATAGAAAACAAAGCGGGCGGGAGTAATGACACTACCGCCTAGATCATTAAAGCGGACAGTTTTATTCAAAACCAAACCGAAAAATAGATTGCCCTTTGAACACCTCACGTAACGGACAGAATTATAATATTAAGCCCGGGGCATAAAAAGAACAAAGGCCTTACGATTTCTCGTAAAGCCTTGTTTTGTATGGTGCGCCCGGCACGATTCGAACGTGCGACCCCCTAGTTCGTAGCCAGGTACTCTATCCAGCTGAGCTACGGGCGCTTTGGGTGGCGTACTATAGGGATGCGAACTCTGCGAGTCAATACCTTTGTACACCTTGAACTTGCAAACTTAAAGTCATGGCGGAGAGGGAGGGATTCGAACCCTCGATCCAGTTTCCCAGATATACCCTTAGCAGGGGCACGCCTTCAGCCACTCGGCCACCTCTCCGTATAACGCGCGGCATGATACCATATTTAGCGAAGAAGCAAAGTGCCATTTCGTATTTTTTGGCGACTAGGACTCACCCTCTCTTTCGCGCTCCTTTTCCTTTTGAATGCGCTGATAAATCTCTTCTCGATGCACGGCAATTTCCTTCGGTGCATTAACACCCAAGCGTACCTGATTACCTTTCACACCCAACACGGTAACTGTCACATCATCACCGACCATTAATGTTTCGCCTATTCGACGAGTTAAAATCAGCATCTCTTATCTCCCATAATTATTGAATACCTTGCGCTGATACCACTACTCCATAAGGGGCGACATACAACAAAACCGCAGTCCGGTGCGATTTACTCTAACCCCGACTAGTTAGTATTGCGCAGGTTTTGAAAAAAACAACCAAACCCTTACAAATTAGCATTACTTGCTCAGCAATTAAGCATAATCAAGCTAATCACTACAGGCAGAACGACAAACCAGTCGCTATTTAGCCTCGTCCAATCCAAAAGCTGAGTGCAAACCACGCACTGCCAGCTCCAGAAATTTCTCCTCCACCACCACAGATATTTTTATCTCCGAGGTGGTAATCAGCTGAATATTTATCGACAAGTCCGCCAATGCGGAGAACATTTTAGCGGCAATTCCGGCATGTGAGCGCATTCCAACTCCCACGACGGAAACTTTGGCAATTTTGTCGTTTGTTCTCACCTCTCGAACACCCAGCTCTTTTGCCAGCGAAAGCAGTATTTTTTCAGCCTTGAGCATATCATCACGGTGAACGGTAAATGTCAGATCGGTCGTTTTGTCATCAGCCACGTTCTGTACAATAACATCAACTTCAATATTAGCTTCACTGATAGGTCCAAGAATATGCGCAGCAACACCAGGGGTATCGGGAATTCCGATTACCGTTAATTTGGCTTCATCACGATTAAACGCAATACCAGAAACAACAGGAGCTTCCATCTTGGCATTTTCCTCAAGTGTAATTAATGTTCCGGGGCCTTCAGTAAAACTGGATAATACGCGCAACGGCACTTTATATTTTCCAGCAAACTCCACTGCACGAATCTGCAATACCTTGGAGCCGAGACTGGCCATTTCCAACATCTCTTCAAAGGTAATACGATCAAGCCGTTTAGCGCCATCCACCACTCGCGGATCCGTAGTATAAACGCCATCGACATCGGTATATATCTGGCATTCATCGGCCTTTAACGCTGCCGCCAAGGCCACGGCGGTGGTGTCAGAGCCACCGCGCCCCAAAGTCGTTATATTACCGTTTTCATCAACTCCCTGAAAGCCTGCGACAACCACTATATTACCGGCCTTTAAGTCAGCGTGTATCGCTTTATCATCTATCTCTTTAATACGCGCTTTGCTGTGAGCACTATCCGTGAGAATGCGCACCTGAGCACCGTTATAAGACTTCGCCGCGTAACCGCGCTTGTGCAAAGCCATGCACAGCAGGGCTGTGGTTACTTGCTCTCCGGTCGACACCAGCACGTCCATCTCGCGTGCACTCGGCTGCTCCTGCAGTTCACGAGCAAGGCCAATCAGACGATTGGTTTCTCCGCTCATGGCGGATACAACAATAACAAGCTCATGCCCCTTGTCACGAAAACCGGCAAGCTTGTCAGCAATAACTTCAATACGCTCGATACTACCAACGGAAGTACCACCAAATTTTTGAACCAACAAACTCATCTATTCTGCTCTGTTATTACAATTACGGTTGCGATTGCCGCGACGGCATCTCACCCAGTTGCATTGTTACGCAAATCCAGTTTATTTGTAACAAAGGGTCAAAAAAGGTGTCAATTAAACACTAATTCCTAACAAATTGAAATAAATGGCTTTTTTGTTATTCTGCGATAACCAAAAAGCACTTATCTAGTGCCCATCCAGAAATTAAACAAAGAGGTCATGGCCAATGCAAATCTTGAGACTTAAAGGCCTTGAAAA
>JAUXDF010000153.1 GCA_030618505.1 Spongiibacteraceae bacterium
AAACAGGCGGGACTGTTGGCGAGAACAGTTTTTCCGAGATTGATTTTGCCTTTGTGCTAAGTGCGCTTCAACAGCAGTTGTTGGTCACTAATAATGGTCATTTAGGGACGGCAAGATCCGTTGAATATGTTGAAAATCAATTTATTGAACAGTTAAATAAGCAAGCCGAATCGCTGGGTCATAACGCCATAACTAATGAGGATGCCGACACTATCGATTTGGTCGGTATGTTGTTCAAATATGTGCTTGATGATCCAAAATTGCCCGATGTCGTTAAGTCATTGCTTAGTCATATGCATACACCGATGTTGAAGGTTGCCTTGATTGATAAGGCTTTCTTTGAAAATTCTGACCATCCCGCCAGACGTTTGCTGAATTTTATGGCGGAGGTGGGGGGGCGCTGGATCACTGAGGGTGATAGAGACAAGCTGGTATACCCAAAACTTCGTTCTATTGTCAATCGAGTGCATGAGGACTTTATTGACGACTTGTCAATCTTTGATGACTTGATGGCGGAGCTGGAAAAATTTGCTACCACCCTTGAAAAGCGCGCGGAGCTGGCTGAGAAACGTAATACTGAAGCAGAAATGGGGCTGGAGCGGCTGGCCAAAGCGCGCATCAGGGCGCAGCAAGAAATTGCCAAGCGTATGAAAGGGCAGGACGTTCCCAAGCGTGCGAGAGAACTGTTAGAGCAATCCTGGGCTGATTTTCTCACCTTTAATATTTTGCGTCACGGCGATCAGGGGCAAAGTTGGGATTCAGCCCTGAAGGTAGTTAATGGCGTGGTCTGGAGTGTACAGGCGAAAGCATCAAGCGATATCGAGCGTTTTCGCAAGATGCAACAGCAACTTGAGCAGTCAATTTCTGAAGGTTTACGCACCATTGGTTATGATCAGGATGCCAGTAAGGCTTTATTGGCTGACTTGTCCAAAGCGCAGGAAATGGCTCTGGAGCAGGTGGTAAAAGTTCAGTCCGAGATAAAAGATGAAAACGAAGGTTTAGGGTCGGGCGATAGTAGAGAGGAAGATGGCGGCCAGAAACCTGAAAAACAAACTGAAAAATCATCTGAAAAAGAGCAGGGCGCAGATCAGGACAGCGTTTCTCTGGAGAGTGCTGCCCAGGGTCTGGATGATGATGAGGATGAGGATGAGGGTCAATTAGAGGGAGCTATTCAAGAGCAAGACCGGTCTTCAGAGCCTTCCGGGGAGTTGCCTGATGAGCATCATGAGGCGGAGGTCGTTGACCAGACTGAGACAGATTCGAACTTGACGGATGGAGAAGAGGTTGCAGGGTCGCAGGAAAGCCCCGGGGACGAGCAAGCTATAGCGGATAATGAACGAGTAGAGAGCATGGAGTCCTCCACCGATAAGGAGTCCTCCGTTCCGTTAAAGTCTTCAGACAAAGAGCAAGATGAAGAGACTGAAGCGGAGGAAAATTCCAAATATATACCCGCGCGGAAAAATACCGCGATTAATCGTCAGCTTAGGCGTCAAGAGCAGAAAGTAGCTGCACTGGATAGTGAGCTAAGTGCTATTTATGATAGTCTGGAAAACCTCGAATTTGGCAGTTGGTTTGAGTTTTGCAAAGAAGGCGATCAACAAGCTATTATGTTGAAGCTCGCCTGGTTTAGCTCCATCAGTGACCACTATATGTTTGTTAACCGAGTGGGCGTTAAATCCGCGGTTAATACCCGCATGGAGCTTGCTCAAGGGATTAAAGCCGGCACCATTAAGCCGCAGGATGGCCAGGGTAAGACCTTTATGGAAAGAGCGCTTGAGTCAATTTTGGGGCGACTGAAGCTATCGGCTTAATTTGTTAAAGTGCTGAATAGAAAGGGGGTTATCGACGATAAACCCCGCGTTGCACCAAGGGTTCCAATATCTTGTAACCTTTATTGTAAATTTCATTTACATTCACCTGAATACCCGCCTCCACACGCCGTGAAATCATCGTGATAGGAAATAGCAGTTGCTGTTGTTGACCGGCTTGCAGGGCTCGGCTTCGACCCATTTTATCCTCCAATACTACCCAGCGCACGCCTAGTTGTTTGATATAAAAATCACCGAGGATTACGCCCATCGCCTGCAGTTGAAGCCTGTCCTCTTGTTTAACCAGTTTTTGATCGAGCAGCTTTTGCAGTACCTCCAAGTCGTTTTGTCGGTTTTGCCGTAGACGCATGCCCAGATAACGACGCGCCAGATCATCAATGTTCTTACGCTGTTTTTCCATAAATTCAATATCACCGGGAGATAGGGGAGAGATGGTGCTGCTCTCTGGTTGTGCCGTGACCGGTGCTGCTACAAAGCAAAGAAGGAAAATGGTAAAAGTAACAAATTGTTTCATGACAGTTGACTATGTTAGGTTGTATTAGAATGAGTATGACCGTGCTTCGGGCTTTGAATCCTAGCTGAAAATAGTCCTTTTGGCATGCCTTGCGGCCACCAATTTAGTGCTTTCTCAAAAGAAGTGACTGAATTTAACGCGCAGCTTGTACTCAGTCGAGCTCAGCAGTAATATTACGCTCTTTTTCCTTTCGGAGATGGAAATGATAGCTGGCAGTATTGTCGCATTGGTGACACCAATGCATTCGGATGACTCTATTGACTGGGATCGACTGGATGAACTGGTTGGTATGCATATAGATAGTGGCACCAACGCTATTGTAGCAGTCGGTACAACCGGTGAGTCTGCGACCCTGGACGTTTCAGAGCATTGTGCGGTGATTAAGCGGGTCGTGGCGCGGGTAAATGGTGCGATTCCGGTAATTGCCGGTACGGGTGCCAACTCAACTCGTGAGGCAATTGAGTTAACGACAGCGGCTAAATCGGCCAAGGCCGACGCTTGTTTGCTGGTGACACCCTATTACAACAAGCCGAGCCAGGAAGGTTTGTTTTTACATCATAAGGCGATTGCTGAAGCCGTTGCGATTCCGCAAATTTTATACAATGTACCGGGTCGTACTGCCTGTGACATGTTGCCAGAAACCGTCGCAAGACTGGCTGAACTTGATAATATTATCGGTATTAAAGAAGCTACCGGCGATATGGAGCGTGGTCGTCGAGTTCTTGAGTTGGTGGGCGACAAACTGGTTGTTTTATCGGGCGATGACGAGACCTTTCTGGATTTTATGGCGCTAGGCGCACAGGGTAATATCTCGGTGACAGCTAATGTTGCCCCTAAGCAGATGGCTGAGGTTTGTCAGGCGGCATTGCGGGGCGATTATGATACCGCGAATAAACTGAATGAACCTTTACTGGGCTTACACAGTCGACTGTTTCTGGAAGCAAACCCGATTCCTGTAAAATGGGCGTTGACAGCGATGGGTTTGATTGGGGAGGGCATTCGTTTGCCGTTGACGCCCTTTGAAGAGCAGTACCATGCATCGCTTCGTGAGGTTATGCGCAAGGCGGGTTTGTTATAAAGGCACGATCTGCAACAGACGCTAACAGGCATTTAAAGCAGGCCGTTGAACAGCTAAATATAGGTAATTGATGAAGAGTTACAATCAGCAAGTGTTGTTATTGGTCTGCCTGACCTTGTTGGCCGGCTGTAGCCATTTAGCGGGTGATAACGGCTACTTTCAGGATAGGGATGATGACTATCTTGAGGCGCAGTTGTCACCACCGATTATTGTGCCAGAGAATCTTGATAGCGCCGCTATTATTGATCTTTATGTGATCCCTCAAAGTAGTAGCGATGATGTTCTGTCTTCGGGTGGCTACGAAGTGCCGCGCCCTGCACCATTACTGTCTGATGGAACGGGTGAGGCGGTACGCATACAAAAACTGGGCACTCAGCAATGGATACTGCTTAATGCCACTCCCTCACAGATTTGGCCCCAGCTGCGCCATTTTCTGTTTACCAATAAAAATGGTTTGGGAGAAGAGAACGGCGGCAAAGGGGTGTTGGAAACCCAGTGGTTGAGCGTCGATGAGGATGCACAGTTACGTGAAAAATTTCGTTTTCAGGTTGAGCAGGGTGTACAGCGAAATAGCTCGGAAATTCATATTCGACAGGCTGATCGCACCCACCTATCGGTTATGGATAACCCCCTTGTCGATTGGCCAAATAACTCCATGAATATATCCCGTGAAAGCTGGATGGTCAAAGAGCTGGCCAACTATCTGGCGAGCTCTATCGGTGGTGCATCGGTTTCCTTGATTGCCCAAGGCATCAGTACCGCTAGTAAACTGACAGTCGCCAAGACTGATGATGGTTATGTCGTGATACGAATACAATTGCCCTATGACCGGGCTTGGGCTTCAGTGGGCAATGCGCTGAAAAAAGCAGAATTTCGTGTTGATGATAAAGATCGTAGCCGGGGTGAGTATATTGCCAGCTATTGGCCTCAGCCGACCGAGGAGGATCAGCCCGGTTTTTGGGGAAATTTGTTTGGTCGCGGCCAGCCGGAATATGCTGATGTCATGTTTGCTGGCGAGCAATATCGCGTTAGCGTCACCGAAACCTCGGAAGGGGCGGAGATTAGATTTTATCAGGAAGGGGATGATTATTCTGCCGCCGAGGCAGAAAGTCTGATTGCCTTGATTAAGGGATATCTGACTTAGTGCGTTTTGCATCGCTGGGTAGTGGCAGCAAGGGCAATGCCACCTTGGTTGAATACGGCGAGACTTGTTTATTGATTGATTGTGGGTTTAGCGCCGTTGAAACCCAGCGGCGCCTGGAAAGCCTGGGCCGAACTGCCACCGATATTGATGCTGTACTGGTGACCCACGAGCACGGGGATCATATCAAGGGTGTTGGTGCGCTGGCGAGAAAGCACGATTTAGCGATTTATATGACACCGGGTACCCATCGTCGATTTTCGAGCAAGGGCAGCGAGGCTTTGGAGTTGATTAATATTCATCAGTCATTCTCCATTGGTGATATAGAGGTTTTGCCGGTAGCTGTGCCTCATGATGCGCAGGAGCCCAGCCAGTTTATTTTTGCCGGCGGCGGTCATACTCTGGGTATGTTAACGGATCTGGGATCGGTATCCTCCCATGTTGCTAGTGAATACCGCGCCTGTGATGCCTTGCTCCTGGAATGTAACTATGACCCCGAGCTATTGGCATATGGCCCTTATCCCGCCAGTGTGAAGCGCAGGGTGTCAGGAGGCTGGGGGCATTTGAGTAATAAACAAGCAGCACAATATCTGGGTAGTGGTGGTTTTGAAAGGCTAAAACAACTGGTGGTGGCACATATCAGTGAAACCAACAACAGCCTTGAGTGTGTAGAAGCGGCCTTGCAGGGATCGGTTGAGCATATCGAACAGATTTTCTTTGCAAGGCAGGACAGTGGTTTTGACTGGATTGAGCTAAACGCTTAAAGCAGTCTTTAAATTGAAATTTCTAGTTATTGGTTAAGTGAGGCCTATCAATGGAAAAACGTGAAGAGCTATTTTCTGGTAAAGCAAAATCGGTTTACACAACAGATGATAAAGATTTGATGATTATGTTGTTTCGCAACGATACATCGGCTTTTGACGGCAAGAAGATAGAGCAGCTGGATCGCAAGGGCATGGTTAACAATAAATTTAATGCCCATATCATGGAAAAGCTTGAGGCCGCTGGTATTCCTACCCACCACGAAAAACTGCTTAATGATCAGGAGTCGCTGGTTAAACGTCTGGACATGATTGCGGTAGAATGTGTGGTCAGAAATATTGCTGCCGGTAGCATCTGTCGTCGCTTGGGCGTGGAGGAGGGCATAGACCTTAATCCCCCGACTTTTGAATTCTTTTTAAAGAACGATGATCTTGGCGACCCGATGATTAATGAATTTCATATCAAGTCTTTCGGTTGGGCAGAAGCTGAGCATGTCGAGAAAATGAAAGAGCTGACCTTTAAGGTCAACGATGTATTAAAAGCATTATTTCTCGAAGGCAATATCTTGCTGGTGGACTACAAGCTGGAATTTGGGCTCTATAAAGGCGAGTTGATTTTGGGTGATGAGTTTACCCCCGACGGTTGCCGTTTGTGGGATATAGATACCCGTGAAAAACTCGACAAAGACCGCTTTCGTCAGGATCTTGGGAATGTGGTTGAGTCCTATGAGTTGGTGGGTAAAAGGCTTGGTTTGAGTTTCGACTAGGTTGGTAAAGGGCGCGCTTGCTCGCGCCCAATTTTGGCTTTCGTTCCGGGAGTCAAATTCGTTTATTTTCCAGATTGCACTAGTGTTTCAATACCCGAGTTTTTTTATTCTTGGCTGATGCGGGATTGTTACTTGCATCGGCATCGTTGCAGTCATTTGAAGTTTTTAACATAGTTCTGTTACGGCCTTTCAAGCTCTATGGAGATAGATTATTACCATCGCCATGCTTGTCACCATCCCTGTCAAAATACCAGATGAGTAGAGGGTAGCCACCCCGGTCTGCATATCATAAGGGGTATTGTCTGTTATATTTTTAACCACATAACGCTTGAAATTTTCTCCGTCTCCCCCATATACAAAAACAAGCGCTCACAATGAGGCTTACGGTTTTAGTCGACTAAACAAATTAATTTTTTTACTATCGCTTAAAAAAGAAGGGTAGCATTATGCGTCATTTTGATTTTAGTCCACTGTATCGTTCAACGACTGGTTTGGATCGTGTTAATCAGTTATTGGATTCACCATATCAGACAGCCAAACAGGATAATTATCCTCCCTATAATATTGAGCGGGTAGATGAAAATAATTATCTTATTTCTATCGCCGTTGCCGGTTTTACTGAAAGTGAAATTGATATCGAAGTTGAAAAAAACAGCTTGAAGGTTAGTGGCAAAAAACCAGAGCAGAAAGCAGCCGGTGAAGTTTTATATCGTGGTATTGCCAATAGAAATTTCCGCAAACAATTTCAGCTAGACGAGCAGATAAAGGTTCTTAATGCTGAGATGGATGCGGGCATGCTAACGATTAAACTGCAACGGAAGTTGCCTGAACATCTGAAACCCAGAAAAATAGTTATTCAAAATAGCCGAGTGGAGAAACTACAGGCGGCATAAAGCTTTATGATTTGTAACTTTATTCAGTAAGGGCACAAAGTTCGTCGTTCCGGCAGTCTTTTAGCCGGAATCCAGTTTGCAGGACTCTGGATTCCCGACAAAATACTTCGGGGATGACGAAAATGGCGGGTTCAAAGTGTTTATTTTATGCTGAATAATTACAATAATTTTAAATGGCCGGTATACAGAGCTTTTTGTGTGCTGGCTTTATTTTATGTCGAGATTGTTATCATAATTCAGTAATTCCTTTCATTTATTTTTCTGAAAATTTCGGAGTATCAATAATAATCAGTCAGTTTGTCAGCAAATTATGATGATCTGCTGGGTGACTCTTTGATCTAAAATTTATTGATAACTATTGATATTGCTGTTGGGAAGATTATGCTGGGAAGATGGGCGCTAACTAGAGCCCATCCAGAAATTAGACAAAGAGATCCTGGCCAACGCAAATCTTGCGACTTAAAGGCCTTGAAAAGGCCTAGGAGCTAGATTTGTGTTGGCCA
>JAUXDF010000391.1 GCA_030618505.1 Spongiibacteraceae bacterium
CATCCCGCCGCACAACAATTGCCCGATGGCATGGCAATACTGAAGGAAACCGCAGCCAATCGCCCAAGACAGCTCGCTCTGCTACTGCCACTTTCCGGCAAGATTGGCGCTGCCGGACAAACTATTCGAGATGGCTTTCTAGCTGCGCTGTATCACGGACAAAAAGAATCAGCGCCCCAGGTCAGGCTGTATGACACCGAACAATCAACTGATTTTAGTGCCCTGTATCAACAGGCTGTGAATGATGGTGCCGAGCTAATTATTGGGCCTTTAACCAAAGACAAAGTACGCTTGTTATATGACATGGTAGAGTTGCCGGTACCCACTCTGGCTTTAAACCAGATTGATGACTATGGCACAGCCCCCGAACAACTCTATCAGTTTGGCCTATCAACCGCTGATGAAAGCCAGCAGGTTGCAGAACTGGCTTTTCTGGAAAATCATAAAAATGCCATGATACTGGCCACCGACAATGCTTGGGGATATAAAGCCGCCCTTGCCTTTAGTGATCGCTGGCAGGCGCTAGGCGGCAATATCGTCGCCGAAGGACGCTACCTCCAGCAAGACAGCTATACAGCCATTATTCAACAGCTATTCCAACTCGATCTCAGCGAGCAACGTGCCAGAGATTTGCGAGCGCTGACGGGGCTGAGCTTCGAGTTTGAACCCAGGCGCCGACAGGATATCGATATGATCTTCCTCCTGGCACGCCCTAATCACGCCCGCTCAATCAAACCGATTCTGGCATTTCATTATGGTGCCGACATCCCAGTGTACGGTACATCACATATTTATAGCGGCACCTCCGCGCCCATTCAGGATCGCGACCTGAACGGCATAAAGTTCAGCGATATGCCTTGGATACTAAAGAAAAACAATCTGCTGCGTGAACAGATTACTGAGGGAATCGCACCCGATAACAACACCTACCTGCGCCTCTATGCTCTTGGTGTTGACAGCTATCGGCTTTATCCTCGGCTAACATTGCTTGAACGCTTCCCTCAAAGCCGCATGTATGGGGAAACAGGTAGTTTGAATTTAACAGGGGAGCGCATTATCAAGCGCCGCTTAATGTGGGCAAGAATGCACAACGGACATGTGCAAGCTCTGCCGATGATCGCTTACAACGATGCCATACAGGACAAGCAGGATGCTAATACAATCAGGTCAAAGGAATAGAGATCTCCAACAGAATAGGAAACTTGCGAACAAAAAATGTAAAAACCCGGCACACAAACCCGGAGACCAAGCAGAAAAACAGGCCTGGGAATTTTTGCTCAAGCAAGGCATGAGCTCGGTAGCACGGAACTACCACTGTCGCTACGGAGAAATTGATATTATCACTCTGGATAAAAACGTTTTAATTTTCACCGAAGTGCGCCTGAGAACCAACCCTAAATGGGGAAGCGGAGCAGAAACTGTCGATCAACGAAAACAGAAAAAAATTATTATCACTGCACAACATTTTCTACAGCGACACAAAAAGTACCGGCACTGTGATTGCCGCTTTGATGTCATCGCTGCAAGCTACAACACAGAATACTCAGGTGATAATACGGTACAATTCGATTTAAACTGGATACCCAACGCATTTGATGCATCCATCCTGAGCTACTAGGTAAAACATCAGCACTATGTTCGAGCACATCGCCAACACCTTTAATGAACACATGGAAACCGTCTCGCTAAGCATTGAGCCGCTGACCCCACTGATTGCTGAAACCAGCGGCATGATGGTACAAACCTTACTTAACGACAATAAAATCATCTGCTGTGCAAACGGCAGCTCAAGCGTTGCCGTTCAGCAGTTCAGCAGTCATTTATTGCACCAATTTGAACAGGAAAGACCGAGCCTACCCGCTATCTGCCTGAGCCACGACAGCACAACCCTGACAGCCATCGCTTCGCAGGGCAGCTTTAATGACATTTATTCAAAACAGATACGCGCCTTGGGCCAAAACGGCGACCTGCTTCTGCTCGCTTCCTGCAATGGCAATGAGCCCAACTTGCTACAAGCAATTAAAGCCGCCCGTGATCGCGAAATGAGCATAGTGGTTTTATCTGGCACCGATGGTGGCGACATAGCCTCATTATTAACCCCGGAAGATATTGAGCTGAGGGTTCCCGCCATCAACCCCCCTCGCATTCAGGAAATGCAACTACTCATAACACACTGCCTGTGCGAGCTCATTGACCTGCAACTATTTGGTGGTGAGGTATAAGATGCCCCGTAATCTCAGCTTTATTTTAATGCTAAGTCTCATGTTGTGCTTAAGCGGCTGCGCCAGTTTTATCGCCGCAACCTCAGATGAACCGATGCAGGAAGACTACGGCGAACGCACCTGGGGCAGTTTTATTGATGATGACTCCATTGAAACCAAAGCTTACGTTAACTTGAAAAAAGCCTCACCCAAACTGGATGAGGCCCACATCAGCGTTGTCAGCTATAACGGCATTGTGCTGATAGTGGGTCAAGTACCTGACCAGCACAGCAAAGCCCTGGCAACAAAAACCGTGCAAAAAATTCGTAAGGTACGTCGCGTACACAATGAGCTGAGTATTGCTGGTGAGTCAGGAACTCTGGTGCGCAGTGGTGACACCTGGCTAACCACAAAAACTAAAGTGCGCATGTGGTTTACACCGCAACTACAAAGTGGGCGTATCAAGGTTGTTACTGAAAATGGTGTCGTTTACCTAATGGGACTGGTCAGTCGCGCAGAGGCTGATCGTGTGGTCAGTGAAGTCCAACACAGCTACGGCGTGCAGAAAATCGTGAAGATTTTTGAGTATATTGATGATGGTGGCGTGTACTAACTCAGAAGAACGAATATCGAAGAGACTGAAAGCATTAAAACAACGACTACAAAACCGACAGCTTTCCCGCTTACTTAACCACTGTCAAACTGGGCTTCTTTCCAGCAGGGGGATCTTGAGGTGACTCGGGATCGGTTTTCTCCTCGGTCTCAAATATCATCCCCTGACCATTCTCTCTGGCATATATACCCATTATGGCCGATGTAGGTGCGAAGATATCGGTTGCGATACCAGCAAAGCGAGCATTAAAAAACAGACCGTCACTGCCAATGGAAAAGCCGGTCACGGCAGAAGGAGAGATATTTAAAACAATTTGGCCATCCTTAACATGCTGCTGCGGAACATCAACACCAGAAACGCTCGCATCAACCAGTACATAAGGCGTGCAATCGTTGGCCACAATCCAATCAAACAGCGCCTGCAGAAGGTAGGGACGACTGGAACTCATCTGAGCCATGCTTTTAACACCACACCGGAAATTTAATCACAAGATTAACCACACCACACAAACGAAGGGAAAGCTTTCGCTTCCCCGCCTAGTTAGTGCCTAAGCAGAAACCGGAAGTTTTCGAAAATTAAGTCCGATCCTGGCCAACGCAAATCTAGCTCCTAGGCCTTTTCAAGGCCTTTAAGTCGCAAGATTTGCGTTGGCCAGGATCTCTTTGTCTAATTTCT
>JAUXDF010000224.1 GCA_030618505.1 Spongiibacteraceae bacterium
CACTTAAAGCCTGTGGGCAGTTACCCGTGATGGATATGCGGCGATATAGCTGGCGATCACTTTCTGCAGACTATCGGCAAATTATCGAGTCAACTGTTGTATAATTACCCGGTTATTTCGCATCCATCAAAAGCATTTATCACGCTCTGAGCATCAGGTAGTTATTCATACGATGAAAAAAACACGTTATTTGACCGGTATTACCACCACAGGCACACCTCATCTGGGGAACTATGTGGGCGCTATTCGTCCTGCCATTGAGGCGAGTCAGGATCCAAATATTGAGTCCTTCTATTTTCTGGCTGACTATCACGCCATTATCAAATGCCATGATCCCGAGCAGATTAAACAGTCCTCGCGTGAGATTGCCGCAACATGGTTGGCTCTGGGTTTGAATACCGATAACTCAGTTTTTTATCGTCAGTCCGATGTGCCTGAGATTATGGAGCTGGCCTGGGTGCTGACTTGCATGACTGCAAAGGGTTTAATGAATCGTGCCCATGCTTATAAAGGGGCGGTACAGGAAAATGTAGAAAAGGATAACAGTGACCCCGATAAGGGTATCACCATGGGTTTGTTCAGCTACCCGGTGTTAATGTCGGCGGATATTTTGATGTTTGGCGCTGAAAAAATTCCGGTGGGTAAAGATCAAATACAGCACGTCGAGATGGCGCGTGATATTGCCCAGCGTTTTAATCATCATTTTGGTGAAACCTTCACCCTGCCCGAGTTCGTGGTGGATGATAATGTTGCGCTGTTATCAGGGCTTGATGGCCGCAAGATGAGCAAGAGTTATCACAACACTATCCCGCTGTTTGATACCGAGAAAAAACTGAAAAAATCGATTAACAAAATCAAGACGAACCTGCTGGAGCCCGGCGAGCCAAAGGATGCCAGCGATTCAACGGTGTTTGATATTTGGGAAGCTTTTGCAACACCCGAGCAAGTGCAATATATGCGTGATCAGTTTGCCCAAGGCATCGCCTGGGGGCAGGCTAAAAAGGAATTGCTGGGGCTGATAAATGATCAGATTAAAGATGCTAGAGAGCGTTATGTTGAGCTGATGGCTGATCCTGCCTTTATTGAAAGTGAGTTGCAAAAAGGTGCAGAGAAAGCGCGCCAACAGAGTGCGCCGATGCTGAAGAAAGTGCGTGAGGCGATTGGGATTGTATCGATAACTTGATTGGCTCATCGCTGAGCTAGGAGTCTTTTTTCATCCTCGAATTGCGTGGATATGCTCTTTTACCATCCGCTCCTTGCAAACGCAATAATGTCAGGAAGGTCGCTTATAGCCATTATGGATAGCTCAGCGAGACATTTAAGGCCAAGGATGACCGCAATTGCGGAATACTGATGATATTTACCCTTTTATCCATTCACTACTACATTCATGGTGAGTTGCTGATCCTGGTAGCGAGGCTGAAAACGAAAGCCCATTCGATATAGGCATGTCATCAGCAAATCAATAGAAAACTTCTCTATCTTACCGTTCTTTAGGTCGCTTACTCTGGGCTGTGTTAATCCTAACTCGCTAGCCGCCTCTTTTTGGTTCCATCCTTTATCCTCAATGATATCGCGAATAGCTATCATCAGATCAGAGCGGGTTTGCAGTTCCGAAGCCTCTTCGGGGCTATCGGTTACCGCATCAAATATATTGTCAAACTTCACGGAAGGCATGCTTAGTATCTCAGTTAACTCTTAATCACAAAGATATCACTACAGATATATATATACAAGTACTGATATGTTACTTTTTTAGCTCTTGCTGCATTGTCTTATAGCGTTTTTTGGCTGTTTCCATCGCCTTGCGGTCAACACCGTTAGTGGTTTTAGTAAAGGAATGTAGGATGTAGGCCGTATTTCTGTATTTGGCTACGTAGATTGTGCGGTACGCTGGCCGACCATTTTCAATCAATTCAATGGCGCCCACCCCCACGCTGTCGCCAAGGTGTTTGATTTTGGAAAACGGCTGCTTGCTTCGGCACACCGCGTTGAGATCGTTCGCAAAGCGTTTTTGAATGTGTGAGGGCAGCGCCTTGAATTCTTTTAAGGACTGTTTGTTTACAAATCTGAAATCTTTCATTAGGCCCTAATAGTTTTCATTTGGTGTCTGAATTAAAGGGCTTTGACTCGAATGGCGCTTAGTTAAGCCGGATCACGGCTTTTAGCTCCTTCTCCCTGGGGAGAAGGCTGGGATGAGGGCGTGGCGAAACCGCTAATTAACTTTACTCTGCCCTCTCCCCAACCCTCTCCCGCAAGCGGGAGAGGGGGTAAAACCGGCGTACCATTGGGCTTTGACTTCTCTGCTTCTTAGTTTGATTGGCATCGGTGTTCGAGTATTTTCCGGTGCTATGATCAATACTGCAAAGATAAGTACGCCGGAGAGTCTGCCCCGTGAAACGCTTTGGGTACGTAGCGGGATATAACGTAGTATATAGGGGGCTTCAATGGAGGCAAGCTCCTTCCTTGGGCGAGTCATCGTCATTCCTTTGATCGATTAAGTTACGGCTATCGTAATTAACGCTTGGTGGCTTGTCAATATTTGAGCGCCTGCCCGCTAGGTAGCTCCGGTCCGGTTGAGCACTGGCGTAATGACGCGAGGTAATATCAATATTATTACCTTTAAGTCTGTAGCCTGCATCCGGGTCAGTTTCTCTCAAGTCTATATTTTTGATGTAAGCGTGTTGTGCGTAAGTCAATTTGATTTATATTGATGGCTGTTTGATATTTATTACTCAATTCAGAATATCGCTATTTAAAATTTTTTTATAATATTGAATCAGTATTGGATTTCTGCTGCTGCAGGGGGAGAATATGACGTGGATTAATATTTTTTATAAAACTTTTTGTGCTGAGAGGGGATTCTAAGTCGTGGATTGCCCTGGTTTGGAGATAGTGGAATATGAAACGTCTTTATTATCTAACTGATAATCTGAATTATGCTGATCAGACTTCACAGCATCTGCACAGTGCGGGAGTTGCTGATAAATACCTGCATGTGCTAGGCAATGATAAGAAGGAAATAAATTTGCATCATCTGCATGCTGCATCTCGCTTGTTTGAGTTAGATATTATTGGCTCAGCCTGGAGAGGGGTGGTGATAGGAATGGTGTTAGGGTTTGTCTGTTTTATTTCCGTATTACTTTCTCAAATTTTACTTCATTCTATAAGTCCTGTTGCCATGCTGGTGATGGTATCGGTTTTCCCTTTACTAGGAGGCTCGGCAGGTGTTTTATTTGGACTTACCAAAGAAAATCATCATATTACGCGCTTTCATGATCAGCTTAGCGCAGGGCAGTACCTCTTTATGGTTGATGTGGTGGGGAGCTATGAAACACGAATTAGAGGATTGATGGGGCAGCATATTGATATGCATGAAGAAGGAAGTGACGAAGTATTAATACCAGCTTTAAGTTATTGATTGGAAGACTGAGAGTGCGGTTGCCTTAACCGGTAGGTGATTAAGGTGTGTTCCCACAATTTCTTGGGGGATTTTTTTAGTAACTATTCAACAAAGGCACAAAGTTCGTCATTCCGGCAGTCTTTTAGCCGGAATCCAGTTTGCAGGACTTTGGATCCCCGACAAAATACTTCGGGGATGACGAAAATGGTGGGCTCAGAGTATTTATTTATTATGCTGAATGGTTACGTTTTTTCTTCCTACATCGAAGCCTCAATGCTCAGATAAACCGATCGGGGTTCGCCGACAAAATATCGGTCTCCCTGAAAAGACGTGTAATCTGCTCGCTCGGCATAGTCTTCATCGCTCAGATTGGTGACACGTAGTGCCGCACTGAAATTTTCACTGATTTGCTGGCTGAAACGCAGATTAAAAATATCATGGCCCTCATAGCGGTGCAGGTTGTCGGGGTCAGTATAATACCTGCCCATATGCACCCATTCCAATTCGGCGCGACTAGCGGAGCTGTAGTTCCACCCCAGTTGTGCACTGCCATAATGGCGCGGGGCGGTGTCGATATCGTTGCCTTTGAGTTTATAGCCCGCATCGGGATCGGCTTCTCTTAAATCAATATCGTTGTTGTAGGTGTGCTTGGCATAGGTCAGGTAGGTGGCAACATCAAAGTTGTGTGGTAGCTGATAGCTGAGTTCCAGCTCGATACCCTGGTGTTTTGTTTTACCGCCATTCACATTTTTGCGAGCGCTGTCCTGGAAGATGACATTCTTTTTCTCCATCGTATAGACCGTCAGCTCATAGTAAAGCGCTTCAAAGCTGTGGCGTGTACCCAGCTCGAAAGCGTTGAGCCTCACTGGATCAAGGTCGGTAGACATATTGCCTTCCTGCAAGCGAAACAGCTCTGTTGCCTGTGGTGCGCGATGCCCCTGAGAGATATTGGCAAACACCGATTGTTGATTGCTTATATGGGTAATCAGCCCCAGGTTGGGTGACCAGGTGCCAAAGCTCTCTTGGGTGTCCGCAGGGCGTGAGTAACGACACTCATCGGCGGGCAGGCTGTCATCGCAAGCTGAACCATTACTGAGCTTGTTGCTGTAATCATAGGCGGTGTGCTCAAAGCGAAGCCCCAAACTCAGTTCTGTTTGATCGGAGGTGTCCCAATACAGTTGTGCAAATGTTGCTATGACATTGGCGTCCACATCGTAATCATAATGAGTGCCCGCAGGAAAGCTGTCTTTAAAGCCGGGTTTTGCCTGGGTTTCTTTCAGGTAGGCATCGGTGTTTTCGATATCAAATCCGGTACTCCAGCGATGGCCTCTGCCTGTATCGTGATAAAACGCACTTTGCAGGCCGATACTGCTGTGACCATTTTCTTCAACGGGGTCACCCGGCATCCAGTGCATCATAAATTCCATATCGTTATCGCGCAGGTAAGGTGTGACAACCAGGCGGCTGTCGTCACTGGCTTGATAAGTGATACGGCTTTGGAGGTGTAATGATGCGGATTCACGATAAGCTTCCGGTTCGGGGTTGGTTTTTTTCAGGTCATCATCTTTATAAGCATCTTTACCAGTAATATAACCGGCTGTTTGCTGATCCAGGTCCGTTGTCCTGATAATGCTGCTGACCTTAATTTGCTCGCCATGGTAGTCATGCCGCAGGTTAAGTTTTTGTTGATCAAAACCAGAATCGTCTTTATAACCATCATCGCGGGCATTGTTGTAGTTAATGATAAAACCGTGTTGATCAAAACGATTACCGTAGCTTAATTTCGCGCGTCGATAGCCGTGGGGGCCACCCTCGAGAGCCAGTCCCGCTTGTTGTTGTTCGGGGGAGCTTTGGCTGATGACATTAACGATGCCATGCATGGCATCGGAGCCATAAAGGGCATTACCTGGGCCACGAATCACTTCGATTTTTTCAGCCTGTTCGCTATTGGCCGCAAACAGCTGGTTAGCATTGCAAAATCCCATTGCTCTCAGTGGAATGCTGTCCTCAGACATCAAAAATTCACCACAACTACCGGCACCAGTAAAAACCGGAGAGCGAATGGCTGTTAAGTGCTCCTGTCCATTACCCCGGCTGATCCAGGTGCCAGGAGATCGTTGCATGATTTCACTGATGTGGGTATGGGAAACCAGATTAAGGCTTTGTGTGTTGATAATCGCAATATTGCCGGTATAGTTTTGCAGCGAGCTGGGGTTGCGGGTGCCGGTAACAATAACGACTTCCTGGTTTGTACTTTGCTGTTTTACCGGCTCTTGCGGGTCAGTTGCTGCATAGACTGTGCTGAGAGGCAGGATCATAAAGGGAAGTAATAAATGGCCTTTTTTTGTCATTATATATATCTCAATTTCCA
>JAUXDF010000301.1 GCA_030618505.1 Spongiibacteraceae bacterium
TTTTGGGCTCCCACCGATGCCAGTGTAGGTATTGATAACCGAACCTGCGCTATTCGTATTATTCCCGGTAGTGAAAATTCCCAACGACTGGAGTTTCGTATCGGCGCAGCAGATGCAAACCCCTACATCATTTTATCATCGGTCATCGCCGCCGGGCTATGGGGGATTGAAAACCAGTTGCAGCCAGAGGCACTGGTGACCGGCAACGCTTATGAGCAGGAATTTCCTGATCACTTAAAACTGCCCTCAACCCTGTGGGATGCGGCACAACGATTAAAAGCCTCTGAGATGGCACGGCAATATTTTGGCAATGAATTTGTCGATCACTACGCTGCAAGTAGAGAATGGGAAGAGCGTGAGTTTCGAAGACACATTTCTCAGTGGGAAATGGAACGTTATTTTGAAATTATTTAGTGGTTTGTAGGGTGCGGCCCCCGCACCATTAGATTCAACAATGGTGCGGGGGCCGTTTATGCCCGCTTTATGGGTACACCCTACTAAGCATTTGTAACGGCGCCAATTATCATTGAGATATTTTTTACATGACAAAAACAATCAATATTATTTCGCCCATTGATAACAGCATTCTGGCTGAGCGCCCCCTGGCGACAGAGAAGGAAATCAATACACGACTAAAGAATGCCGTCGCGGCGCAAATTCACTGGGCAAAAACACCTGTTAATGAACGCGCCATATTTTGCAACAGAGCCATTGATGCTTTGGTCGCTCAATCCGCTGAAATAGGCCGAGAAATCACCCTTCAAATGGGGCGCCCCATTAAATACACCGCCGGTGAAATCCAGGGTTTGGCGGAGCGCGGGCGCTACATGATCGGTATCGCCGAGGAGGAACTCAAGGATATCCTTATCGAACCAAAGCAGGGCTTTAGTCGTTTTATTCGCCCTACCCCTTTGGGCGTGGTGCTAACAATAGCCCCATGGAACTATCCCTACCTCACCGCGGTAAACTCTATTATTCCCGCATTGATGGCGGGCAACAGCCTTATTCTCAAACATTCAGCACAAACCCTGCTATGTGCGGAGCGCTTTGCTCAGGCATTCAAACAAGCGGGAATGCCCGAGGGTGTTTTTCAATATCTGCATATGGATCATCAGGCTACCGCCAGCCTAATCAAGCAAAAAGAGATCGCCTTTATTAGCTTTACCGGATCCGTAGCCGGAGGGAAAGCTATCGAGCACTCAGCAGCCGGACTATTCAAAGGCCTTGCTTTAGAGCTCGGTGGTAAAGATGCCGCCTACCTTCGCGCTGATGCCAACCTAGAGCAGGCTGTTGAAAATCTTGTTGATGGTGCTTTTTTTAATTCAGGGCAATCGTGTTGCGGTATTGAGCGTATCTATGTACATGAAAATCTCTATCCTGATTTTGTCGAGCAATTTGTCGCCTTGGTAAAACAGTTTCAACTTGCAAATCCGCTGGATCAAAACACAACACTCGGACCGATGATAAATACCAAAGCGGCAGAATTTGTTCGACAACAAATACAACAGGCCCTTGACCAGGGGGCAACTGCCCACATCAACAGCAAACTGTTTAGCGCGGATCAGCCTGGCAGTCCCTATCTCGCACCCCAGGTATTAACCGGGCTAAATAACCGCATGAACATTATGCAGGAAGAAAGTTTTGGCCCGGTTGTAGGCATTATGAAAGTAAGCAATGATGATGAGGCTATCGATCTAATCAATGACAGCCGCTACGGACTCACCGCCTCTCTTTGGACCGGCGATGAAGAAAAGGCTATTGAGATCGGAGAACGCCTGCAAACAGGTACCGTATTTATGAACCGCTGCGATTACCTCGATCCGGCGCTCGCCTGGGTAGGTGTAAAGGATTCCGGAAGAGCCTGCGCACTATCCCGGCTTGGCTACGGACAACTAACGCGGCCAAAGTCGTTTCATCTAAAAACTGTTCTTTAAACTGTTCTTTAAACTCTGTGCCCTAAAACAGGACAATACACTTCGATATGAACGATACCATTGATATAAACAGTGAAGATCAGCTCCACGGTAACTGGAACTATCCTACGAACATTCGCTTTGGTTCTGGAAGAGCAACAGAACTGGCGGAAGCTTGTAAAAGTATCAATATAAAAAAACCATTACTGGTCACTGACCATGGTTTGGCAAAGATAGATTTTGTTGAGGCATTATTACAGCAATGTCTTCAGGCCAATTTAGCCGTTCAACTTTTTCACGATGTAAAACCCAACCCAAGCGGGAGCAATATCGAGGCAGGGCTTAAGGCCTACCACAAGGGAGGACACGATGGAGTGATTGCTCTCGGCGGTGGCAGCGCACTGGATGCGGGAAAAGCGATCGCGCTTATGAGCGGCCAACAAAGATCCATCTGGGATTTTGAAGACATTGGCGACAATTGGACTCGAGTTAATCCCGATGGCATAGCCCCCATTATCGCCATTCCCACCACCGCGGGCATCGGCTCGGAAGTTGGCCGTGCTTCGGTTATTGTGGATGAAGATCAACAGTCAAAAAAAATCATCTTTCACCCCAAAATGTTACCTGCTCTGGTCATCGCTGACCCGAAATTAACAACAGGACTTCCTGCTCCTATCACCGCAGCAACAGGGATTGATGCCTTCGTACACAATCTTGAAGCCTATTGCGCGCCGGGCTACCACCCCATGGCCGATGGCATTGCACTGGAAGCAATGCGACTTATCAAAAATTGGCTGCCAAAAGCCTATGAAGATGGTAATAATTTAATTGCTCGCAGCCATATGCTAGCCGCTTCGACAATGGGAGCCACTGCATTTCAAAAAGGTCTTGGCGGAGTCCATGCTTTAGCCCACCCGCTTGGCGCACTGTATGACATACACCACGGATTACTCAATGCAATTTTACTGCCCTATGTATTACAGAAAAACCGGCCAGTCATTGAAGATCGTATAAGCCATGTTTCACTTTGTCTGGAGCTGGACGATCTCAGTTTTGAAGGTTTTCTACAATGGATACTCAAGCTGCGAGAAGAGCTGCAAATACCACACTCCTTAAAAGAGATCGGTATTAACTCAAACAACTGTCAGGAAATCGGCCAACGGGCAATGCAAGACCCATCAGCAGCAGGAAACCCACTAGCGTTAAATGTAGAACAATATTCCGAAATATTTACACGTGCGGTAAACGGAGAGCTCTATTGAAGATATCGCAAAAGCGGCCATTGGTAGATATATCACCGCGGACACGAATGGTAAAAACAAGCTAGCGAATTACCCAGCAACGAATTTTTTGTTCATCCAAAAATCGCTCGGCATTAAGGCCCTGCAACATCGCCATTGTCGCTAATATTCCAGCCTGTGTAGAAGTGGGCGCCGAAACGGTAACGGATCTTGGCGCATTTTTAACAGGCCATCCCGATTTTGGATTAAGCACATGACTATACCTTAAGCCGTTTTTTAACAGGTAGCGACGGGCATCACCGCTGGTCGCTAAACCACCGCGCTTAATCTCCACCCATGCATCACTATCATCCTCACCGCCCGGCTTTTCAATACCAACCAGCCAGGGTGTATCTTTTTCTCTCTCACGGTTGGCCGCAATATCACCACCAAAGTTAACCAACAAGGGGATATCCAGCGCTTGCTGGAGCAAGGTCAGCGTACGATCAACCGCGTATTCCTTCCCTATTCCACCAAAATCAATTTCCATCCCGTCTGGCAGTGTAAACACTCCCTGCTCCCACTGAGCCCTATGCAGACCGACAAAAGGCAGCAGCGCCTCAATAGATTTCTGTGAGGGTGTATTATCACTGCCATCAAAACGCCACACCTTGCGCAAAACGCCTGAGCTGATATCAAACAGACCATCGCTAAGTTCGTAGCATTGATAAGCAAAATCAATAAGCTGCGCAGTCTCATCATCGACAGCAAGTGGCAAACCTTTACTCTGATTGATTCGAGGAACAATACCGTCATGACGATAACGGCTGTACTTCTGCTCTATTCTCCAGGCTTCTGTGGCAGCTAGTCGAGTCAGCATCCATGCATCCCGTTCAGTTTCACAAGCAAGCAGTATCTCGCAAGGGCTGGCCATTGCCTCAAAGCGTCCGAGCCAATAACCCTTCTTACTCTGGACACCGATATCACGCTGAATATTTTCAGGCGAAGACAATAGCAACTTCCTTTTCAATTACTGTTTAAAATCACCACTTAAAAGAGTAACCGATCTGGAAAATATTTGCTTCGAGATCAGGAAACAGATCTACGCTTTTTTGTACACCAATGGCATCCCCGGGGCTGGTATCACCCGTTTGCTCATAGCGTTCGAGTCGGAAATTCAACTCACTACCACCGGCAAATTTAACTCCAAACTTTCCTCCCAAGGTAATACCGTCTAACTCCGCCAAACGATAATCAGCACTCGCCTCTTCTAGGCCCGCAGCCTCCCCATCCACCAAGCTGTGCCGATAAAAATCTGCTGCCGATTGCTGGTAATAGCGCGCATGTGGCT
>JAUXDF010000387.1 GCA_030618505.1 Spongiibacteraceae bacterium
CTGTTAATCAAAGGTGGCGTAACGCTGGATGGAGAGATTCGTATCTCCGGTGCAAAAAATGCTGCATTACCGATATTGGCAGCCACCTTGTTGAGTGATGAGCCAGTCAAGATTGGTAATCTTCCCCATCTGCACGATATCACCACCATGATTGAACTGCTTGGCTGCATGGGAGTAGAGCTGACCATAGATGAAAAACTCGGCATAGAAGTGCACGCCAATACTATCGATAAATTTACCGCCCCCTATGAGCTGGTAAAAACGATGCGTGCTTCAATCCTGGTGCTGGGGCCGCTGCTGGCGCATTTTGGTGAGGCGCATGTTTCTTTCCCTGGTGGTTGCGCAATTGGTAGTCGCCCGGTTGATCTACACCTCAGAGGACTTGAGGCGCTGGGTGCAATCATAGAAGTTGATGACGGATATATCCATGCCCGGCGTGAAGGACGTTTGCAGGGCGCGCGTATTTTCTTTGATACCGTCACTGTGGGTGGCACCGAAAATATTATGATGGCCGCCGCCCTGGCGGAAGGCACCAGCGTTATTGAAAATGCCGCGCGTGAGCCGGAGATAACCGATCTAGCCAATTGCCTAAATGCCATGGGGGCTAAAATATCCGGTGTTGGCAGTGACACTCTCACCATTGAAGGTGTTGAAAAATTGCATGGCTGTGATTATTTTGTGATGCCCGATCGTATAGAAACCGGTACCTATCTGGTGGCTGCAGCCGCTACTGGCGGTAGGGTAAAATTAAAGGATACTAGCGCAGCCCACTTGGAGGCCGTTATCTCCAAACTTGAGGAGGCCGGTGCAGACATTACCACGGGAGAAGACTGGATTGCCCTGGATATGCACGGCAAACGTCCCAAGGCGGTTAACCTTCGTACTGCACCTTATCCAGCCTTTCCCACCGATATGCAGGCACAGTTCACGGCTTTAAATGCCATCGCCGAAGGCACTGGTACGGTGACGGAAACTATTTTTGAAAATCGTTTAATTCAAACCCATGAAATGAATCGAATGGGTGCCAAAATATCTATCGAAGGAAATACCGCCATTGTTGTTGGTCAGGAGAAGTTGAAAGGGGCGCCAGTGATGGCCAGTGATCTTCGTGCTTCTGCCAGTTTGGTGATCGCAGGTTTGGTTCCCGAGGGTGATACCCTGGTGGATCGTATTTACCATATTGATCGTGGTTATGAGTGTATTGAAGAGAAGCTACAGTTATTGGGCGCAAATATTCGTCGGGTTCCTGGATAAAGAAATTAAGCTATGAGCAAGCAGTTGACCATCGCGCTTACCAAGGGGCGCATACTGAAAGAGACACTACCCTTATTAGCGGCAGCAGATATCGTGCCGCTGGAAGATATCAATAAAAGTCGCAAGCTGATTTTTTCAACTAATCATGCCGATATTCGCTTGCTGGTGCAGCGCGGAGCCGATGTCACTACCTATGTAAAGCATGGTGCGGCGGATATGGGCGTATCCGGTAAGGACATGCTGCTGGAATATGGCAGTGAAGGCCTTTATGAACTGCTGGATTTAAAAATTGCCCAGTGTAAATTGATGACAGCGGTCCCGGTGGCAGGAAGCGCTGTCGAGTGCCGCCCAGGAGTCGGGCGTCGACTTCGCATTGCCACCAAGTTTGTTAATGTGGCCAAGCGTTATTATGCTCAACAAGGTATTCAGGCAGACATTATCAAACTTTATGGCGGTATGGAGCTGGCGCCATTGATGGATTTAGCCGATGAGATTGTTGATATTGTTGATACAGGCAATACCCTTAAGGCCAATGGCCTAGTGGCCAAAGATGAAATTGCGGACGTTAGCTCCCGACTTATCGTCAATAAAGCCTCCTTGAAAATGAAGCATCAGCAGATTCAGTTGCTGGTGGATCAGATCGCCAAGGCTGTTTGCAGCGTATAAAAGTATACGCCCGTACTTAATGCCGGTGTCCAATGCCAATATCTAATGCCAGCACCTAATGTCAGAACCTAATATCAGAACCTAATATCAGAGCCGAACAACAGGAAAACCCCATGAGTGAATCTGTCGTAATTAATCGACTTGATAGCAGTGATGCAGATTTTGATCAGCGCCTTGCCGGTTTGTTAGCCTGGGAGGCCGTTTCAGACAGCCAGGTAAATGCGACAGTTGCACAAATTCTTTCATCGGTAAAAGAGCAGGGAGATGCGGCACTTATACAGCTGACTGAAAAGCTCGATGGTTTTACTGTCTCATCGGCTACAGAACTTGAAATCCCTCAGGCGCGATTGCAAGCGGCCTTGAATAGCATCGCTGATAAAGAAAGAGCGGCGCTGGAGTCAGCTGCCCAGCGTATCCGCCAATATCATCAGCACCAAAAGCAGGAATCCTGGCAGTATCAGGAGGAAGATGGCACCGTGCTGGGACAGATTGTTAGCCCGCTTGAGCGCGTGGGCATCTATGTGCCGGGAGGGAAGGCCGCTTACCCCTCCACCGTATTGATGGCTGCCATTCCCGCTAAAGTGGCCGGTGTGGGAGAAATTATTATGGTGACGCCGACACCAAAAGGTGAGGCCAATGAACTGGTGTTGGCTGCCGCTGCGATAGCCGGAGTGGATCGTGTTTTTACCGTGGGTGGTGCCCAGGCGATTGCGGCACTGGCCTTTGGTAGTACGGTAATTGCGCAGGTCGATAAAATTGTTGGGCCGGGTAATATCTATGTCGCTACCGCCAAACGTATGGTCTTTGGCCAGGTTGGACTGGATATGGTCGCAGGACCTTCGGAAATTCTGGTGGTCTGTGATGGTAAAACCGACCCTGACTGGATAGCGATGGATCTTTTTTCCCAGGCCGAGCATGACGAAGATGCACAATCGATATTGCTCAGTGAGGATGCCGATTTTTTGACTGCTGTGCAAGAAAGTATTATCCGCTTGTTACCAGAGATGGAACGCGAGCAAATTATTCGTCAGTCACTGTCGCGCCGTGGTGCGCTGATTCAGGTTGCTGACAAAGCACAGATTATCCAGCTGATAAATCGCATAGCGCCAGAGCACCTGGAACTGTCGGTGGAAGACCCCCAACAGTGGTTGCCCGAGATAAAACATGCTGGCGCCATTTTTATGGGTCGTTATACCGCTGAGGCGGTGGGTGATTATTGCGCCGGTCCAAACCATACGCTGCCAACCTCAGCTACCGCGCGGTTCTCATCTCCGCTTGGCGTGTATGATTTTCAAAAACGCAGCTCATTGATTAATTGTTCTGCGCAGGGAGCATCTGAGCTAGGCAAGATTGCTTCGGTATTGGCAAGAGGCGAGTCTCTTACTGCGCATGCCAGATCCGCTGAGTATCGGATAAAGCGTTAGTCGGCTATGCCGAGTAGGCGTGCAGAACTTTTTGTGGAGGCTGTTTTGTGCCCAAAAGCCGTCATGAGGTAGGGCGCACCTAAAACAGGGTACAAGCGGCCCCCGCACCAATCAATAAATCTAAAATTGAAGTGATAACAGCGCACTTGATATATACCCCTTTTGAGCTGTTT
>JAUXDF010000344.1 GCA_030618505.1 Spongiibacteraceae bacterium
ACCACTACCTCGAACAAGAAAAGACCAATCATTGTAATGCCCAGCTACTTCCAACAATGCACTCGCCCGACTGGAAACCAAACCGGTGTCAAAGTTTCGGTTGCCATCATCACGATTACCGCCTTTGAGATGATCAAGTATTTCATCATCCTGCCCCTGCACCCGCCACTGCGCGGCATAACCCAGTGTGGTATCCACATCCAGTTCAAAATCACCATACTGAAATTGCAGTGCCTGCAGATGGCTGGCGCCACCTAACAAACCAGCAAAACCTGCAGCCAGCGTTACCGCTGATTTTAATTTAACATTTTTATTTATTTTCATACCTACCCTCTCGTGTAAGGTGAAATTTTTCGCAGCCTTACCCGGCCGCTTTTATTCGTTCCGGTTTAATTAAAAAACAAGCCAACGCGGGCAATAACCACAGCGCTCCAACCATGTTCCAGAGAAACATAAAGGTCAGCAATTTACCCATATCCGCCTGAAATTTGATCGGTGACAAGATCCAGGTGACAACGCCCACACCCAAGGCTATACCGGTAAAAGCCACCGCTCTTCCGGTAGTAACCAAGGCCTGATAATAAGCTTCCTGCAATTCCATCCCCTGCTGTAAATAGCCCACCAGGCGATTGTAAATATAGATACCGTAGTCAACACCAACACCAACACCGAGTGCGACAACCGGCAATGTGGCCACCTTGATACCGATACCCAAATGCGCCATCAGTGCCTGACATAAAGCGGAGGTTAAACCCAGTGGAATAATAATGCAGACCACCGCCACTACACTGCGAAAGCTCAAAAAGACCAGTGCTGCCACTACAGCATAAACCAGAATCAATATCTGTGTTTGCGCAACAGCAATTTCCTCATTGGTCGCAGCCTCTATGCCTGCATTACCGGCGGCCATCGCAAACTTAATCGTCTGAGTGTTATTGTGTTGGGCAAACTGATGTATAGCTGCAACCACTGTTTCGAGTGTTTCGGCTTTGTGATCATCAAGGAAGATAGCGACCAGCGCCAAACTGCATTCGCGATTCATCAGCTGCTTGGGCACATACTTGATAACACCATCAATCGCCTGTTGATTACGCGATATCGTTTGCCAGCGTGGATTACCTTCATTTAAACCCATGTACACCCGCTTGGCCACATCGGAAATCGATGCTACAGACTGTACGCCGGGCACATTTTCCATCGTCCAGTCGAAACGATCAATGACTTCAATATGTTGATAAAGGGCACAGGCTTCCACCGGTGTTTCCACCATCACCACCAGCACATCGCTACTGACCGCGTAGCTATTGGTAATAAAGGCATTATCCAGATTGTATTGCGAGTCAGGATGCAACTCCGGCGCACCAGCATCCAGATCACCAATTTTCATCTGCTGTCCACCGATAATGCCGATGGCATAACCCAGCAAACCAATTACCAATGATATCTTCGCAACCTTGGGCGTGGCGCAATAGGACAGCCAGTGCCAAAGTTTTACACGCTTGTTATCATCCACCTGCAGGTGCTCTACCCCGCGTTTACCAATACCGACATAGGACACCAGCACCGGCAGCAATACCAGATTGGTAAAAATAATTGCCACCACCCCTACACAGGCGGCGATACCCAATTCCTGAATCACGCCAATACCAATCACCAACAGCGTAATAAAACCAATTGCATCACTGATCAGGGCCGTCATGCCGGCAATATAAAGGCGACGAAAAGCGCGGCGTGCTGCCAGGGGTTTATCGTCACCACTATCACTGGTTTCAAGTGCAATCGCATTAATAATTTGCACGCCATGACTGACACCGATCGCCAAGATTAAAAACGGCACCAGGATGGAATAGGCGTTAAGTCCATAACCCAAAAGATTTAATAAACCCAATTGCCAGATAACCGCCAAAATAGAACAGCACAACGGCATCACCGTAGCACGCATTGAGCGGGTATAAATCAATAGCAGTACAAAAGTAATAAGCACGGTGATAATGGCGAAGAGAAAAATTGCCTTAACACCCTCAAGCAGATCACCAATAATTTTCGGGAAACCAATGATATGGATACTGATATTGTCATTCTCATAGGCTTGGCGAACTTTCTTATCCAGATCGCGTGAGAACTGTAAATAATTAAGTCGCTCACCACTCATCGGGTTCTTGTCGTAAACCGGCACTTCAATAATGGTGGATTTATAATCATCTGCCACCATGCGGCCAATGATGCCTGAGCGATTCAAGTTGATGCGAAACTGCTTAAGCGAAGCCTCAGAACCATCATAATCGGAGGGAATAACTGAGCCAGCCTCGAAGCCCTCTTCGGTGACCATGGTCCAGCGCACATTCGGGCTCCACAGGCTTAACAGGCCATTCTTGTTCACCCCCGGAATATAAAACACTTCATCGGCAACCTGACCCAAAACCTCCATATACTCGCGGGTGAAAATATCACCTTCCTTGACCGCCACAGAGATTTTTATGCTAGCTCCCGAGGCCATCAAATCCTTCATGTGCCGGTTCATTGCCTGAATAAAAGGGTGCCCCTGGGGTATCAATTTGTCAAAACTGGCATCGGGTTTAATATGGGATGCCTGATAGGTGAGAAACAGGCTGACAACAAAGAACAGCAATAAAACCAGCGGTCTGGAATTAAAGATCAGGCGCTCAGGCAAACGACCGGATTCCAATGCGCTATAACTCAGTGATGTAGACTGTGGTTTAGTACTCATTAGTCACTCACCCTGCTTGGCTGCGCTTGCGATGGAGCAACGATATTAATCACACGGCTTCCGCCTTCACCACTGACGACGTAGGAGGCGCCCTGTATCAGCGCAACACCATTGACACCCTCTCGCTCAGGCATCAGGTGAGCATAAAAACTCTCGCCATTATCTTCACTCACCACCACCGTGCCGCCCGCGCCCACGAAGACCAGACGACCATTAGCGGCAAGGCCTCCAAACAGACTCGCCTTGGCAGCCGAGTGTAGTTCCGTCCAGCTTTCCCCCTCATCGGAAGAGCGATAGATATGCCCCCGCAGGCCATAAGCAAAGACATCGCCGCTCGCTGGATTAGTTAGTACTCCGAAAAAGCTGCCTTCGTAGCCACTTTCTATCGCCTGCCAGCTCTCACCCCAATCCTGGGAGCGAAACAACGTTCCCCACTCGGAAGCAATATAGAGCTTGCCATCGGCGCTGCCGGCTATGCCATTAAAGTGCAGCTCGTCAGGGTTATCGACATGCCTGGACCAAGGAGCCCAGTGACGGCCACCGTTCATGGTATACAACAAAGTGCCATAAGCACCCACAATCCAGCCACGCTCCTCATTAATAAACCAGATATCCATCAGTGCTTGTGGCGCAACCGGTTTATCCATTTTGACAAGTGCACTATCAACGGCCCACTGACTGGATTCAAGCTGCTCGCTTAACTGTGCTTTTTGCTCCTCGCTCTGTGCCGTTTCCAGCTGGGCAGTCAGTTCCTGCACGGCTTGCTTGGTTCGGGCAAGTTCCTTCTCATTAAACAAGGCTTGTTCAGTTAAACCGTCACGCTGCACAGTCCAATCCATACCCCCATTATGGCTAACAAGAACATTGCCATCATGACCTATTGCCCAACCATTTTGCTCGGATATAAAGAAAACCCTTGTGAGCAAGACAGTCGTTGGCACCTTTGCCTGCGTCCAGGACTTACCCTGATCATCGGAATAAACGATATGGCCACGCTCACCCACCGCGACCAGACGCGAACCAGCCGAGGCCACATCCAGAAACAAAGATTGATTTACCTTTGGGGCTAATTGAGCGTAGTTAGGTGGCGAGGCAAAGGTGAAATTAGAGAGAAAAATGACACACGTTAAAACGAGTGTGCTTATGCAACGATCAAGGGCTATTTGCATCTGTTTCAAAGCACCTGCACCTTCAACTGTATTGCTCAGCATCTCAAATCCTGCCTCCGTTTCTGCGAC
>JAUXDF010000213.1 GCA_030618505.1 Spongiibacteraceae bacterium
CAGTGCTTCATCATAAACACACCGGCGAGCTAATGATTGGCATGCTATTGCTGCAGGATTTAATCGCCATATTTGTACTGCTGTTGCTAATGCAAGGCAAGTCCGGGGAGATCAACACATCAGGACTTCTGTTAACCGCCAGTGCCCTTCCGCTGTTCGTCGGCGTATCCCTGTTATTTGTACGTTATGTCTTGCTGAAACTAATCACTCGTTTTGATCGTTTTCATGAGTATATTTTTCTATTAGCAATTGGCTGGTGCCTGGGCATGGCCGAACTGGCCAAAGCCTTTGGGCTCTCAGAGGAGATTGGCGCTTTTATCGCCGGAGTCTCTATTGCCACTAGCCCCATTGCACAATATATCGCCTCGCACCTCAGGCCTTTGCGTGATTTTTTTCTGATTCTATTCTTCTTCTCGCTGGGAGCACGTTTTGATTTAAGCGTCATTGGCGAAGTTGCATTACCAGCGATCATTCTTGCGGCATTAATGCTGGCACTAAAACCCATTACCTTTCGTCTAATGCTACATAAATTAAGTGAAAGTAATAGTATGGCTTGGGATGTCGGCTTCAGATTAGGGCAGATCAGTGAATTTTCGCTACTGATTGCCTATCTGGCGGCAGCAACACAACTGATTGGAAAAGAAGCTTCACACCTGATTCAGGCAACTGCAATCCTGACCTTTATTGTTTCTTCTTATATTGTGGTCTTTAACTATCCCAATCCGATAGCAATCTCTGATCGATTACGCCGAGATTAGGCAATATTTCATAAGCCTTTAATACAAAAAAGCCCGGCAGAAGCCGGGCTTTTTTTGTTCAAAGCACTTTTCCTACAGCTTGCTATCAAGCTCAGGCAAGGCATCAAACAGATCAGCAACTAGTCCGTAGTCAGCAACCTGAAAAATAGGTGCATCTTCATCCTTGTTGATAGCCACAATCACTTTACTGTCTTTCATGCCAGCAAGATGCTGTATAGCACCAGAAATACCAACAGCTACGTAAAGATCTGGAGCAACGATTTTACCTGTTTGACCGACCTGCATATCATTAGGAACAAAACCGGCGTCAACCGCAGCACGGGATGCGCCAACTGCAGCACCCAGCTTGTCGGCAACTACTTCAAGCAACTTGAAGTTTTCACCATTTTGCATACCACGACCACCAGAAATGATCACTTTGGCAGCTGTCAGCTCAGGACGTTCGGATTTAGCGATCTCTTCTTTCACAAAGCTTGAGATTCCGGCGTCTTTAACAACATCCAGGCTCTCAACACTAGCTGATCCACCCTCGCTTGCAACAGGATCAAAAGCAGTACCACGAACAGTAATCACCTTGATTGAATCAGTTGACTGAACGGTGGCAATCACGTTACCCGCATAAATCGGACGCTTAAAAGTGTCTTCACTTTCAACCGACATAATATCGGAAATCTGCTCAACATCTAAAAGAGCAGCAACACGTGGCAGTATATTTTTACCGTTAGAAGTCGAAGGTGACAAAATATGCGTGTAATCTTTGCCAATCTCAGAGATCAATAAGCTAACGTTCTCGGCCAACTGATGCTCGTAAGCAGCATTATCAGCAACAAGCACCTTGCTAACACCATCAGCCTTGGCAGCAGCTTCACCGGCACCGGCACAGTTTGCACCAGCAACCAGTACAACAATATCACCACCAATCGCTTTCGCTGCGGCGATGGTATTTAGAGTGGCAACTTTCAGGCTGCTATTATCATGTTCTGCAATAACTAATATGCTCATATTATATTACCTTCGCCTCGTTCTTCAGTTTATCAACCAGCTCTTCAACTGACTCAACTATAATACCTGCCTGACGCTCTGCGGGTGCCTCAACCTTCAGGGTGGTGACACCAGGAGCGGGATCTACACCCAAATCCGCAGGTGAAACGACATCAAGAGGCTTTCGCTTTGCCTTCATAATATTAGGCAGAGATGCGTAACGCGGCTCATTCAAACGCAAATCAGTAGTGACTACCGCAGGCAAGCTCAAGCTAATGGTTTGCAAACCACCATCAATCTCACGGGTAACCGCTGCTTTTCCATCTTCGATAACAACTTCGGACGCGAAAGTACCCTGAGGAATACCAGCCAAAGCAGCCAGCATTTGGCCAGTCTGGTTGTTATCACCGTCAATGGATTGCTTACCAAGAATAATCAATTCAGATGACTCTTTATCAACAATGGCTTTTAACATTTTTGCAATTGCCAGAGGCTGCAAGTCAACGTCAGTTTCAACGTGAATACCTCGATCAGCACCCAGCGCCAAAGCAGTACGAATCTGCTCCTGACAGGCCTTATCACCCATGGAAACAACAACAACTTCAGTTGCCACTCCCTTCTCTTTAAGGCGAACAGCTTCTTCTACTGCGATTTCACAGAAAGGGTTGATCGCCATTTTGACATTTGCCAAATCTGCGGCACTGCCATCTGCTTTTGCGCGAACTTTTACGTTGGCATCAGCAACTCGTTTGACTGCAACAAGAATCTTCATAGATTGCCCGTTTTGTTAGTGATTGGAGAAACTAGCAAGGCCCAAGGGAATATTAATTAATTCCAAACGTCCCTTCAGGCCTTCAGGTACTTTTAAAAAGTCGCATATCTTGACCCGAAATACGGGCAAGGTCAATAGTTTCACGGATTTTCATGGGCCTAACTTAAGCCATATCAACGTCTGTTCAGTATTGCTACGCCAGGACTACCGGACGAATATCGTAAAAAGCGATAAAGTCTATTGGTATTTACCCTTATCAATCAGTTGCTTAAGCATATTTTAATCCAACATTACAATTAGCCTTTTAAAGCATTTGGATATATAATGTTGCCGATTTTTAGGTGCGCTACTGGCCACGACCCCAGTCAGGTCCAGTGTTTAATATCGTGAATAACAGCGTAAAACTATCATATAACAAGCAATACGAGGGTTTTCATCGTGGAACGTGAATCAATGGAGTTCGACGTAGTAATAGTGGGTGCGGGTCCTTCCGGATTATCTGCCGCATGTCGAATTCGCCAGCTGAGCCAGGAAACCGGCAAAGACGTTAGTGTCTGCGTGGTAGAAAAAGGCTCGGAAGTAGGCGCACATATTTTATCTGGCGCGGTACTGGAACCCAGAGCCTTAAATGAACTCTTCCCCGATTGGAAAGAGAAAGGCGCGCCACTGGAAACTCCCGTGACCGGCGACGAAGTCTACTATATGACCAGTAGCGAAAAGTCGATCAAAGTTCCTGATCTGTTTATGCCCAAAACCTTTCACAACGAAGGCAACTATATTATTAGCCTTGGCAATCTTTGCCGCTGGCTCGCCGAACAAGCTGAGTCACTGGGAGCCGAAATTTACCCCGGATTCCCTGCCTCAGAAGTACTCTACGCTGAAGATGGCACTGTAAAAGGCATCTTGACCGGCGATATGGGTGTTGCTGAAGACGGCTCACAAAAAGACGGCTACATGCCCGGCATGGAACTACGTGCCAAATACACTCTTTTTGCAGAGGGCTGCCGCGGCCATCTTGGCAAGCGCTTAATCGAAAAACTTGCTCTCGACAAGGACAGCGACCCACAGCACTACGGTATTGGCATTAAAGAAATATGGGAAGTCACTCCTGAAAAACACCAGCCCGGCCTGGTCGTTCACACTACCGGCTGGCCGCTTGCAGAAAACGGCGCCGCTGGCGGCTCCTTCCTCTACCATTTGGAAAACAACCAAGTCGCCCTCGGTCTAATTACCGACCTTTGTTACGACAACCCTCACCTGAGCCCTTTTGATGAGTTTCAGCGCTATAAACTGCACCCTGTTGTTAAAAAATATATTGAAGGTGGAAAGCGCATTGCTTACGGCGCCAGAGCAATTGCCAAAGGTGGGCTGCAGTCTCTACCCAAAATGACGTTTGCAGGCGGACTGCTGATTGGCTGTGATGCCGGCACGCTAAACTTTGCAAAGATCAAAGGAAGCCACACTGCGATGAAGTCCGGTTTGATCGCCGCTGAAATTGTTCACAAGGCGGTTTCTGAAGGCAATAAAACCGGTGAGGAGCTCACTGAATACAAACAGGCTTTTGAAAGCTCCTGGGTTTACGAAGAGCTCCACGAACAAAGAAACTTTGGCCCTGCTCAGCATAAGTTTGGCAACCTGATCGGCTCGGCCTACTGTATTGTCGACCTGAATTTTTTCAGTGGCAAACTGCCCTGGACACTTCAAGACCCCAAGCCAGACTATTCTTTGATGAAGCCTGCCAGTGAGTGCAAATCCATCTCTTACCCCAAGCCAGATGGTGTAATTAGCTTTGACAAGCCTTCATCTGTATTCCTGTCGAACACCAATCATGAGGAAAATCAGCCTTGCCACCTGAAGCTTACTGACCCAGATGTTCCCATAAAACACAATCTGCCGATTTACGATGAAGCAGCACAACGTTTTTGTCCGGCTGGTGTATACGAGATTATTGAAGAAGAAAATGGCGATAAGCGCTTTCAAATTAATAGTCAAAACTGCGTACACTGCAAAACCTGTGATATTAAGGATCCCACCCAGAATATTGAATGGGTAACTCCTGAAGGTTCTGGAGGACCGAATTATCCAAATATGTAAGTGACAGCAGACAGTATCAGACTAAATATCTGAGTTAAAAAAAGCGGCATATGCCGCTTTTTTTATAAGATGTCATTTTATTTCGCAGACTGCTTCTTTTACAACTCTCCCAACAAAAATTCCATACCGGCACTTTTAATGATCAGAGTCGTTTTATCACCAGAGCGTCGGTGCTCCGCCATTTCGACCAATTCATAAAACGTATTGCGATTGATGAGGGCATTTAATTTTTCTCTTACATTAATATAAGGAATGGGCTCACCTTGCTCATTGGTATCCACCCACAATGGGTGCATATCATCAAGTACCACACTCTCCTCAAGGTTAGTCGCAAAAACCAGCCGATCACCATCACGCACCACTGCCACCGCCACAAAGGGCGCATCATCAACCACAACCGGATATTTTTCCTGAGGGGTCACCAAGTAGAACTTCCCATCCTCCTCCCGTCGAAGTATCGACGCGAACAAGCGAGATAATTTAATGCGTTTTATCTCCCCTTGCTCATGAAACCAACGACCATCGCGATCAATTCTCATGTCAAAGTCAGCAACTTTGTCTGGATGCCACAGATGAATTGGCGGACGAGTATTTTTCCCGTCCTGCTCCAATGATTTTACGATTTCATCCAAATCAACAGTGCGTCCCATATTACTAAAACTGCCCCCTACTTCCCGACAACTGCTCCATTAAAGACATCAAGGCTCCATCAAGCGCCGCAAGCGGCCGACTACTATCAGAGTCGTCAAATACCCCTACTGTTGTATTTAACTGAATAGAATCTACCTGATTGCCACTCACCGCATCAACAAAAAACAATTCAAGCTTTAATTGATCATTAACCTGACTATCGGTGACAGCATGGGTTTTACCAGACTTCCAGCTTTTTGCGCCCAATAAACCGCTTTGACTCTCAGGAGGCTGAACCGGGGCGGGCTCTTGGTGTCGATAATCCACCCACTGATCAATATCCACATCCCACACCTGCAGAGTCGGAAATACGAGATAATCGAGCTGCTTACGCTTTGCACTCACCAGCGACTGTTCAAATGTTTCATCGTAGGAAGCTACCACCACTGAATTAAAAAAATAATCCAGACTTTTTTTCAGGCTAAGTCCGACGAATTGTTTTGAATAGTCGCTGCTATCATCAATATTTCGCGCAACATAAAAATTGGAATACTTAGAGAACACCAGGTTGTTTTGGCGTTTTATATCAAACGAGTCGACAATGTGCATATTTCCAGCATAGTTATCCGACTGCTCCACCATAAAATACGGTTTACAAGCAGCCAATAAAGCTCCAGCTATCATAATAAGCACAATCTTGTGCGCGGCCATGAATCTACCCTTCTAAAAACTCCAGATTAATATTGCCGAATAACACTATAAATTAGTATATATACCTATAAGCATAGTCCCAATTTATATCGAAATGATAAAAAACTGCTCTAAGTCATT
>JAUXDF010000399.1 GCA_030618505.1 Spongiibacteraceae bacterium
GACTTGTTTGCCGGCCGTCGTGATCATCGTTTTCTCCACAAAGAAGAACTTGAGCTACAGGCGCCACGTTGGAGCGAAGATGGTCTGACGGGAGCCTGTCAGTATGTCGATGCGGCCACCGATGATGCACGTTTGGTGCTGCGGGTGTTGCAGGAGGCGATGAGTGAAGGGAATGGCGCGCTGCTGAATTATGTGGCAGTTGAGGGCTTGATTAAGGATGGTCAGCAGGTAGTTGGCGTGCAGGCTTGTGATAAGTTAAGCGGCGAGAAAATTGATATTCGTGCCAAAGTGGTTGTTAATGCCACCGGCGCCTGGGCGGATAAGCTGCGAGGACAGGTAGGAGGAGAGAAAAAAATTCGTCCACTACGAGGTAGTCATCTTATTTTTCCCTATTGGCGTTTGCCGGTGTCTCAGGCAATAACAATGATGCATCCAAAGGATAAGCGACCAATTTTTATTTTTCCCTGGGAAGGGGTGACGGTGGTCGGTACCACGGATCTTGATCATAAAGAGGATCTTAATCGTGAGGCTGCTATTTCAAGAGAAGAAACTGATTATCTTTTTGAGCTGATTAACACACAATTTCCCAGCTTGAATGTGTGCGAGGCGGATGTGATATCTACCTTTGCCGGTGTTCGCCCGGTGGTTAGCTCCGGCAAATTAGACCCATCCGCTGAGCGACGTGATCACAGCGTCTGGAATGAGCAAGGTTTGGTTTCTGTTTCCGGCGGCAAGCTGACCACCTTTCGTCTTATTGCGCTGGATGCACTGAAAGAGGCCGCGCAATATCTGTCGCTTACCGATATAGATAAGCAACGTGATCTGCCGATATTCAGCAAGACTGATGGGCTGGATGACAGTCTACAGTTGTTGTTGACGGCAGACCAGCAGAGGCGTTTATTAGGTCGTTATGGCAATGATATCGCGGCCTGGTTAAAACAAGAGGACAGTGAAAATTTACAGGTAATTGCCGGCACACAAACACTTTGGACTGAATTGAGGTGGGCAGCGGCGAATGAGTCCGTTTGTCATCTGGATGATCTTCTACTGCGCCGTACCCGCATTGGTTTAATGATTAAAAACGGCGCTATTGATATTATCGAAAAGATACGCGAGTTGTGTCAACCTCTGCTGGCTTGGGATGATAAACACTGGCAAGTCGAAGTTGAACGCTATAAAAAAATCCACCATGATTTTTACAGCTTACCCAAATAACGTCTGTAGGGTGCGGCCCCCGCACCACGGATGCAAGAAAGGTGCACTGGTGCGGGAGCCACACCCTACAATATGACACAAGCACTTAAAAACTCAGCCGACCTGATTCTCGCCATCGACAACGGCACCCAAAGTGTCCGCGCTTTGCTGTTCGATCTGCAGGGAAATTTGCTGGAAAAAAGTAAAGTTGAGCTTGAACCCTACTTCTCATCACAGCCGGGTTGGGCCGAGCAGGAAGTCGAATATTACTGGCGCGGCGTTTGCGAAGCCTGCAAGCAGCTTTGGCCAAAAATTGGTGAGGACAAAAAACGTATCGCAGGCATGGCGCTGACCACCCAGCGGGCAACATTAATCAACCTTGATGCTGAGGGAAAACCGCTTAGGCCAGCGATAACCTGGCTCGATCAACGTCGTGCTGAAAACCTGCCGCCCATCGGTTTCGGTTGGGATGCTCTTTTTAAGCTGGCAGGGCAGGCGGGAACGGTTAACTACTTTCGCGCCCAGGCAGAAAGTAACTGGCTTTGCCATCAGCAGCCGGGAATCTGGCAGCGCACCGATAAATTTGTTTTCCTCTCCGGTTATCTTAGTTATCGTTTAAGTGGTGAGTTTGTTGACTCCAGCGCCTGTCAGGTTGGCTATGTGCCCTTTAGTTATCGTCACCAGGATTGGTCCCATCGACTGAACTGGAAATGGCCCGCAACCGGCATTAAAAAATCGCAATTGCCGCTTTTAAAAAAACCGGGCTCCCTCTTGGGGAAGGTATCCAGAGAAGCGGAACAACAAACTGGCTTGCCACTTGGCCTACCCATTATCGCCGCCGCAGCGGATAAGGCCTGTGAGATTATCGGCTCTGGTTGTATGCAGCCAGATATGGGGGCAATCAGCTATGGCACAGCGGCAACCATTAATACCACTAGCAAAAAATATGTAGAAGCCGTTCGCTTTATGCCACCGTATCCTTCGGCAATTCCCGGCGCCTATTGCACCGAGATTCAAATGTTTCGTGGTTTTTGGATGATCAACTGGTTTAAAAAACAGTTTGGTACGCTGGAGGTTGAGCAGGCAAAAGAACAAGGTGTCGCACCGGAAGCAGTTTTTGATGAGCTGATCAAGGATATTCCTGCCGGCTCCATGGGCTTGATGCTACAACCCTACTGGACGCCGGGGGTAAAACTACCGGGGCCTGAAGCCAAAGGTGCCATTGTGGGTTTTGGCGATGTGCATACCAAGGCGCATATCTATCGGGCAATATTAGAAGGTTTGGCCTTTTCACTGCGTGAAGGGGCTGAGCGTATTGAAAAAAGCTCCGGGGTGAAAATACAAACACTGCGTGTCTCAGGAGGAGGCTCGCAAAGTGATCGGCTGATGCAGATTACCGCTGATGTGTTTGGTTTAAAAGCAGAGCGTCCCCACACTTATGAGACCTCCGGTCTGGGTGCTGCGATTGATGCGGCGGTGGGTCTGGGTTTGCATCCGGATTTTGATGCTGCTATTGAAAAAATGACCCGAGTGGGCGACACCTTTTTGCCCGACCCTGCTGCGCAACAAATTTATGAGCAGTTATATCAGCAAGTTTATCGAAAAATGTATAAGCGCCTATCGCCGCTTTATCGTGCTATCCAGCAGATAACGGGTTATCCGAAGCTATAGAATTTAACTGTACAAGTCGATATCCAGTCTGAGAGGTATATCAGATAGCTTGTATGGAATTAGACAGCTCCTACTACGGAGTAATAGTTTTCAAATGGCATATACTAATTTGTTTTCTAACCGAATGGTTGTTGATGGATCAATACTGTTATTCTGGCAATAGCTCATATGTGCCATGAACAGCCAGCCGAGGCGTTCCTGCATCAACGTCAGCTTTCATGGTTTTTTGGACTCAAAACAAAGAGCTTTTGCCAAGACTTACATTCAAACAATACTATGCAAATCCATCGAGACGTGGAGGGAATTCACCGGTCATGTTCAGGTGGTTTTAATTTTTCTGCAATTGCTGAATTACTTGAGCTGCCAAGCGATCATCTTCCGGGTCATCTGGCATTGGAAAGGTTATCCTGTCGGTCAACTCGCCATACCACCGCTGGTATACATCAACAATCGTGTCGTAGGTTCCTCTCGGTACTATTTTTTCCATCACCTCATCAGTGATGATATTAGCCATTTCCCCCCACTTTCCATTTCTGGTCATATCGAGCAACTGCATGCC
>JAUXDF010000327.1 GCA_030618505.1 Spongiibacteraceae bacterium
GCTTTGTCCGAGCTACTGTAGTGTTTTGTCGGGGATCCAGAGTTCTGTAAACTGGATTCCGGCTAAAAAACTGCCGGAATGACGAACTTTGTGCCTTTGTTGAATAGTTACAAAAAACTACAATAGCTCGGACAAAGCCTCGCTAACTTGCTGCACAATCGCTCGATGATGCGCCACACTGGTTTCACGATCAACCGGCATCTCGATAATATGCACACCACCGCTTTGCTTTGCCTCTTGTAGCTGCAAGGCTAAATCATCCATTGATAACACACGTTGATAGGTCAGCTGATACAAGGAGGCCGCATTCTCAAGCGTCAGGCCATGGGAGGTAATAAATAAACCCTCAAAGTGTGCCTCTCGCTGAAACCCTGCCACCGGCAAAAACGAGAAAATACCACCACCGTCATTATTAATCACCAAAATGGTCAAGTTTACCGGATAACGTTTGGCTGCTAACAACCCGCCAACATCATGTAAAAATGCCAAGTCACCGCAGAGTAATACGCTATGGTTTTGCTGGTAGCTATCATCATTTTGTACCACCGATGCTACACCAAGCGCCGTAGAAAGAATTCCGTCTATACCATTGGCTCCCCTGTTGCAGAAAACCGGTAGACTTTTACTGAGACAAGGCGCAAAGGTATCGATATCCCGAATTGGCATACTACTGGACAAAAACAAGGCAGCGTATCCCGCCAACATTTCAGGCAAGCGGGCACCCAATTGAGCTTCTGTAAGCCCGCGCTCAGCCTCCCCCCTTAGCGCCCGAACAACACAACTGGCAGCGAATAAATCAGCTTGCAGCCAGATTTGTAACCAGCGAGAATCAGCCACTGGTCTAACTTCTTCTAATTGCAGCAGCAGCGCTTCAACAAAGGATTGTGCCGAACAGGAAAAACTTTGCGCAAGCAAATGATCGGCATTGTTCCAACGTTGTTGTGCATCTATCAGAATTATTTTTACCCCACAATGCCTTAGCAACCACAAACGCAAAGACTTACTGACAGCGGGCGCGCCAAAAAATAACAACCATTGAGGCTCCATCTCTTCAGCATATTGTTCATCACTGAGCAACAACTGATAATGCGCTAATACCTCGTTAGACAAGTGCTCTGAAAACCGCACCTGGGATGCAGGGTCAGCCAGTATTGGCACTTTAAGCTTTTGCGCCAACTGGGTCAGCTGCACAACAAAATGCTCGCTAACACTAGCCGCTTCTTCATTACCGCAAACAATAACACCGCGTTTTTCACTCAACAACTCAGAGGCAAGGATAGCGATCGACGCAGAATCTGGCCGGCATTCATTATTTTCACAGCACAGGTACGGCGTATTACCGCTTCTGCATTCAGCATCAGTAAGTGACGCTAAAGCCTGTTGCTCTGCTTCAACAATGCTCGGCTCAAGAGGCTCACGAAAGGGCAAGTTAATATGCACAGGGCCACAAGGTGCGCTTTGTGCACTAAACACAGCACGTCCAAGCAGACTACGCACATAACGCAACGAGGCAGCGCTGGCTTCTGGAAGCGGCGTCTCGGCAAACCAACGAACATTATCACCGAATATTTTCGGCTGATCTATCGTCTGCCCTGCACCCCATTCTCTTAGCTCTGCAGGACGATCCGCACTGAGCACCAGCAAAGGCACACAGGCATAATTGGCTTCCACCACGGCGGGTAAAAAATTGGCTAGCGCCGTTCCTGAGGTACACACTAAAGCCACAACACGCTGACTTGCCTTAGCCAAACCCAATGCGTAAAAAGCAGCGCTGCGCTCGTCTAAATGAATGCTGATATGAAAATCATCGGGATTATTATCGGCAATATTTTTTGCGGCTATTGCCAGTGGTGCAGAGCGCGACCCCGGACAGATACAAACGTGCTGAACGCGGTGGCGAACAAGTTCTTCAAACAAGGCTGCGCAAAAGGCACTGTTGGCATTGGGGGGGATATTCTGCATGCGAGTACCGGACTCGTGACTCACGACTGCAACTCCAAAATTGAGTTTAACGCGGCCTTCATTTTTAACTGAGTTTCCTTTAGCTCACTCTCCGCCTGCGAGCCAGCAACGATACCTGCCCCGGCATAAAGAAGAGCTTCGTTATCACGCAACAGCGCTGCACGCAAGGCAATGGCGAAATCGCCCTCCCCTCGATCATTCACCCAACCAATGGGGCCGGTATACCAGCCTCTATCAAGATCTTCGTGGGCCTTTAGCCAGGCCAGCGCGCTGGATCGGGGCGCTCCACCCACCGCTGCGGTGGGGTGCAATTTATCGAGAATGGTTAAAATTGATTGGTTTTTCTGGGCATCACTACGACGAGTAAGTTCGCCCCGAATTTTTGTATACAGATGCTGAATACCCGGCAATTTTAAAACCTTCGGGCTTTCAAGAGGATCCAGCGATGAACACAGCGGCGACAACACCCCGCGAATACCGTCAACCACAATCGTATGCTCAGCCTGCTCTTTTTCACTGTGTAATAATCGCTGTGCAAGTGCCTCGTCCTGCTCTGCATTGTCGCTTCGCTTAATAGAGCCGGCAACAGGCTCTGAAACAAGCTCATTATTTTTTAAGGACAACAACCTTTCCGGCGTTGCTCCTACAAACGCACTCCCCTGCGACGGCTGATCTTCGGACAAGGCGCCGAAGATAAAGCAGCAGGGATAATTTTCTCGCAGACTCAACAAAACATCAGCAGGAACAAACGCGGCATCACAGTGCACACGACAGCTTCGCGCTAATACAGCTTTTTCAATAGCGCCTTGTTCTATTTCATCCAGCAATTGCTCCACAGCAGCTCGGTACTGCTGATCAAAATTCAGAGGCGGCTTACAACGCTGCTTTTCCCGAAAAGTTGATACGCTCTCTGGTAACTCAAGCTGAGATTTTAAATAACGAACACGTTTATCTGCCGCCGCGAATAATTGTCGGTTATCGCTATCGGGTAGCACACGAACAAAAAGCGAATAACGGGTCTGTAGCTCACCGGCTTTATCGGTATGACTGCTAAGCAGCAACTCGGGCAATACAAGCTTTGCTGGCGGGAAACCCTGCCACGGGGAAGTACTCTTGCCAGGCTCTGGCCAGAAAGAAAACCCCCCTAACAACAAAGGGCGCAGCTCTGCGTTATCCGAAAAGCCATCAAGCTGTTTATCTTTGAAGAGCGCCTCACTGCTTTTTGCTGTTTCTCGAAAGCGCGATTCACCACTGCCTTCAATTTTTGCCACACAGCCCAAAGACAAAAATGCCTGCTCACGGCCCGGATACTCGCCAAAAAAACAATCACCATGACCAAAAGCAAACAAGGGTACAAAATCAATATCGGCCATAGGACGTTGAATGCCGGCAATTACCGCACGCCCTGACTCACAAGCGATGGATCGTGCGCGTTCAATACAGTCCAGTAAGGCACTTTGATCAGCGCTGGAAAAAATCTCCTGCATGCTTATTGTCGTACTCCTGTAATCATTTGTGCTGCACCAAACATCAAGGTGCGACGCTTTACCTGGGTAAAACCGGCGCTTTCAAAAAGTGCAAAAAACTCACGATCATCCGGCAGGTATTCTACTGAGCGAGGCAAATAACGGTAGGCATCTTTGTCCGACAGCAAGGCACCCAGCAATGGCACCACTTTATTAAAATAAAACCCATGACCGAAGCGCAATAAGCGGTTGTCCGGCTCATAAACTTCAAGGATCATTAGCCTGCCGCCGGTTTCAAGAATTCGTCCCATCTCTGAAATAGCTGGTGCCAGAGCAACAAAATTGCGTAATGCAAACCCGCAGCTAACCACGCTCGCACAGCCATCGGGAAGAGGCAAACTGCCGGCATCCCCCTGAATAAAGCCAGCCTTGATTTGACGATTTTTTGCGCCACGCAGCATTTCAAAGGCAAAGTCGACACCGATGGTGTTAGCACCGAGTGCCTGCGCCATCTCGGCAATATCACCGGTACCGCAGGCAATATCGACTAGAGTGTCGTTCGGGCCAACATTAACGGCCTTAAGACCTTCGCGACGCCAGGGTTGATCGAGCCCCATGGTCATCAGCCGGTTCATAAAATCATATTTTGGCGCTATCAGATTGAACATCTTCTGAACAGCAACAAACTTTTCCTTCCCTTTGGGAAGCGGTGAAACCGCCATAATCAG
>JAUXDF010000161.1 GCA_030618505.1 Spongiibacteraceae bacterium
TTGCGACTTAAAGGCCTTGAAAAGGCCTAGGAGCTAGATTGGCGTTGGCCAGGAGCGGACTTAATTTTCGAAAACTTCCGGTTTCTGGTTAGGCACTAGCTAGTTCCATTCCTTCCGGCTCGAATTGATATTAGCCAATATCCACAAGGTAAATACCCCTACGATATTAAATCTCATTTAAGTGAAAAATCGGTCTTTAAGCGGGATGTGATTTTATAATCAAAAGGAGTACCGTGTGATTGATACCCTCACCGAAAGGAGCATCTGATGAGCATTATTGATCAATACATCAACGCGGTTATGTCCTCATTGGCCTTTAGACAACTGATGGTAATTTCACTGACTGTTGTTTCCACTGCGCTACTTGCATAAGTCGACGCTGATAAAAGATAGTTTGCGCGAATGAGACTGAGCGGCGGGTTTTGTCCCAAAAAAAGCGAAGCGCTTTGGGTGAAATCGGCTTCGCAGGGTGTCTGTGTGTGTATCTCATCAACTGGGGAGGTGTTTATTTTCAGTTTAGCGGCCGAGTGTTGGCACCTCCTCCAGAGCCTCAGTCCTCCGGGTTGCACATAAAACAGCCATAAAACTCTCGCTGTTTTGTTTTATACCTATATTCAATACCTTAGTCCTTAGTGATAAAAACAAATTTACACAAAAAATCCCTCTAATTAATATAAAAAGCACCTTTCTTGCCCCTTGTCGGCTGTCATTTCCTGAATTTGCCACTACTATTAGTAATCAGTCATAAGCAAATTATCCAATCTACATCTATACTTGCAGACATTGGGGCTTTTGGGATGACAGCAGATCATATTTATCACTAGATTAAGCACTTATAGGCGGCAATGTCGGTTTGGTTATTCCATAGCAAAGTGCTAAACTTTCCAACTAGTAATAAAAACACAGATGAGTGATACCTAACCATGAACAAAATTGTATTTATCATAATCTCCGCTGCGCTGATAACGGTCTCTCTAAGCGCCTCTGCCGCGAAGCCCGTAAAGATAACACCCGGAACAAAAGGTGTTGCAGCGAATGGTGAGAAATACCGAAATTATGTTGTTAAATGCAGTAATGGCAAACAGCTTCCCTTAACCTCTTGGGAAAACGGTAAGAAGTGGTGTGTAGGTGAAGCATCTCTGGAAAACTGCTCTAAAAAGCAAATTAAAGCAGCGAAAAAAGCCTGTAAACTTGGCTAATAAGGCAATTTTTTCAAATAAGGTGCCTGTAGGCGCCTTTTTTTTACCCGTGATTTAAGTAGAGCGGGTCTTCACCCTGCTATACTTAAGCCTATAGAGAAATACCGACTCGACGTCAAGTCGGCTTGGCGAATGCTAAAAGAGGTCAGCCATGTCCAGGCTCATCCCACCGCTGATAGAAAAAGTGTTTATCAGCACGGCGCAAGATAAGAAGCAAAGTCGTGCGAACTCCTCACCTGATGAGCAAGCCCCCTCCTTTCACTTTTTGTGGGTAAATCATATCAAGAGTGATGGCCCTCGCCACTGCCAAACCAGGGAGCGAAAAACCCAGGAAGTTGGTGCAATCAACCCAAAGTCTGGACCAAAGCGACGGCAAAAAAGACAAGCTTAAAACCAGCAGCTTCATCCCCCCAAGCGGTCATGAGAAACCCACAATTGATGATAAGGCTGTGGTTTGGCTATATAATAACCCTGTGCATAATCAACCCCCAGCTGTTTTAAAACACCTATAATCTCTTGGTCATCAACAAACTCCGCCACTGTAAGCAAACCAAATTCCCTGGCAATATCCACTAGAGCCCGCACAACCACACGGTCGTCTCTTTCCTTATGTAGCTGTGATATAAACGAACCATCTATTTTCAGGTAATCAACCGGTAGTAACTTTAAATAATGAAGGGAAGAAAAACCAACACCAAAATCGTCTAATGCAAACTTACAACCCAAGGCCCTAATCTCATTGATTACCTCTATTGCTGCATCCATATCAGCTACCGCAGCGGTTTCTGTTATCTCAAAAATAAGATGGTTGGGGTCAACCTGATATGTTTCCAGGCAGCTATGCAGGTGGCTCATCAAATTATCGTTGCGAAAAGATAAACCTGAAAGGTTGATAGACATAATAACAACCTTACCAGCCTTCTTGAGTTGCATTTGATAGGACATAACCTTAGCAATAATTTTTTCATCCATGCCCTGAATCAAACCACCTCGCTCGGCGGCCGAAATAAACTTCTCAGGACTGCACATCTGGCCACTCTCATCAGGCACTCGCAATAGCGCCTCACAATGCGTCATTTTATTTGTCTGTACATCGACGATAGGCTGGAAATACATATCAAAAGAGTCGTCACTGAGAATTTGTTTGACCTTATCATTCCAGTAAACCCGCTCATTAATGCGCTCTTTACCATACTGATCTTCATTGAAGATACTCCAGGTATTTCGTCCGGCATCCTTTGCCTGGTACATCGCTATATCGGCATTAGCTAAAATAGACGTTGGATCCTTGCCGTGCTGGGGAAAGATCGCCACACCAATACTGGCGGAAATACGATGAATTCGCTGCATACCCGGCACGGCAATCTTCATCAAGGCACGACAAAATCGGTCTGCTGTTTCACCCGCTGAAAACTCATCGGCCTCCTGAAGTAATATGGCAAATTCGTCACCACCAAGTCGGGCAACAACATCCGCCTCTCTCGCCGTCTCCAGTAATGACTCGGCAACACGTTTTAGCAAGCTATCACCAACCTGATGACCACTGCTATCATTGACGTCTTTAAACTGATCAAGGTCGAAAAATAACAAGGCTCCACTGTGCCCATACCGATGACTAGCCGCCATCAAATGCTCCAACTCATCCTCAAAACGTCTTCGATTCAACAAACCGGTCAGTGGGTCGTGACTGGCCAGCCAACCGAGGTTTTCTTCCGCCACTCTTCGCTCACTGATATCAATAGCAACGGTCAGCAGATTATGTTCGCCCCCCTCTCCTTCAGGTAAGCGGGAGTGAAACCAGGACATATAACGTGGTTCACCACTATAATTAACTATCGCTGCCTCATGGTGAAACTCCTCCAGCTCACCGCTAATCAAAGCCTGCAATTGATTGGAAAGCGTTTTCGTTTCCTTTTCATCAGCAAACAGGCTGACAAACTGGCTACCAACCAGATTGGGGGATTTCAAACCCATTAACCTCTCGCCATGATGATTAATCATCAAAATCTCACCAGCACTATTTTGAGTAAGAATCAAAGCGTGAGCAGTATTTAACAAACCCAGCACAAAGTTCTTCTCTGTTTCCAGCTCCAGACCCCGTACCTCCAACTGCACAGCTCTGTTATTCAACAATGAGTGCAAGGCTTCTAACTGGTAGGAAAGATCTAGTGCTGATGCTTTCAGGACATCACTTTCGTCCGTCACTAAGGCCTGCTTACCAATATTTCGAAAAGCACTACGTGCCTGATCAAAATTATTTTCCGCCAACATGGGCAATGCATCAACCACGCGCTGGAGCTGAGTAGTTGGTTTCCACAAAATTGCCAGAAGCACTAATTCGCTGACAATAAGACCTAGCAACGCGCCTAACAAGGTATTACGAAAGATGTTTCGAGCACTTTCAACATCGCCAGTCACATTACTGACAATAATAATCCTACTGTCATTGCCCGGTTCTGCGCCACTAATAGGCAGTATTGATATTTCATAGCTCATCGTATCTCGGCTAAAAAGCATCCGGGATTTTTCATTTATCAATATTTTCTCTATTACCGAAAACTCCTCCAATAGAGGAATATTAATTTTTGAATCGGTCATCGCCACCAGCTTTCTTTGCCAGAAATAGTCATCACCTGGGGAACCCGTGGCACTATCTCCTTTAACCAATAAGCCGATATCAACGTCGGTAATGGCGTGAAAATTTAGCATCACATCGGTAAAGGACGTACTAAAAACGACTACCGAATTAAACTCACCCTCAACCAGCAAGGGAATAGAGGCGAGAATCTCACAACTTTCCTCACAACTAACCTGCCAATCAGGCCGCTCTGTTGTTATTACTTTTTGCACCAAAGCGCCTTCATCCATACGGACTCCCCAGCGCTTAAGCAAACCACCATCAACAGAATAAAATGCGGCGGAATCAATAGAGCTATCAATCTCAAATTTCCACCAGTGATTTTCAAACGCGGCAGAAATACGGTCTTGATTGTTACTGGAAAGCGCTTTGCTCATACCTTGAAGAGAAACAACGGTGCCTGCTAACTGATGTAGCTGCTGAGCAGTTTGATCAACCAAAACCCGCAACTCGTTTTGATATTGCTGATTAACATCATCACGCTTATGCTGAAACTGACGATCAATATAGGCCTTACCGGATAGCAAATAAGCTACGGTTAACATAAGAAACAGAATGCTTGAAAGATACAAAGCCTTCCACTTCAAGCTTAAAAAACTTTTTGGTCGATAGCTCATCAGATTACTACCTGCCTAACTTTCGCGCTGTTTGGTTCACTGCGACCTAATCCCCAATACTTTTAATGCCCCAAATTGGGTGGCATCGGAAATATACCCAACACTTCCCGGTGTTTTCTCCAGCACCTCCATCATTTCTTTTTCACTCGATACGACCACAGGCCCGGCTCCACGCCCGGAATAAACTATTCGATCCCAGCTAGCCTGTAACTGATGGGGAAATAACTGCAGAACTTCCTTACAAAACTGGTGGTGCAAGGAGCTACTCCCACCGAGAACGACAACAGTAACAGGGCTTGAATCTGGCCATCGTTGCCTTTTAATGGCAAAGATAGCTCTCAGTTCACGTACACTGAGCTTTTCAATGTCAACTGATGAATGCACCAAAACTTCAATAGCAATGGCTGATTTCGAACCAACAAGCATCACTGTGAGCACAAAAGTCACAGAAACAAAAAAGTGTAGTATTTTTTTATACGCCCGCTTGCTGATCACAGTCACCAGAAAGTATTGTTTCGAATTAACATAAGTTTTACTGCACCGCTATTGCCCGAGAATCCTAACTCTACCCTTTAAAATCGGTAGGAAACTTGAGCGGCATATAAATTCCATGCCTTAACCGTATCATCCGGGTTTGGATTGTCGGCCGCTGTTATCCAGGCTGTCCCTCTTACACTGTGCCACTCAAAGTGCACTAACCACGATTGATTGATATGCCAGCCAGCTCCTAACGTCCAGTCTTTTGCATAATAGGAATAGTAGGGATTAAGCATAAAATTGAAGGAAGGATCAGCTGCCAAATCCTTGCCATCTTTACTACCTTCATCCATATAAAATACATCGTAGCGCAAGAGGATATCCCACTTTTCAGAAGCTCTATAGGTGGTTTGAAGGTAATAAGCGCGGGAATCAATACTTTGACTTAAGCTACCCTGATCAGCAAAGACATGATCAGGGTTGGAGCTCATGTCTATATCAACCACCGTGCGCGAGCGCTCCCCGACAAATGACCAGCGCTCTATATTATATTCAAACGACAAGATGATTTGCTGATTACCCAAATGCATCTCTCGAAGAAGGTCGGTGACGGTAACATCTTCAAAAATCAAGTCAGTTCCTGGAATGCCAATTCTGGGGAAGGTAATTACATCGTCAAATTCAACACCAATATTTCTCTCCTCCAGACTCAAACCCAAGCGCAGTCTTCCCGCATCATGATCATAAACCAGGCCAGCACTCCAGGAGTCATTGCCAAAGGAATCATCAGTACCAGGTAGCGGGCTAACATCAACCAGTTCATCGTCATCCACATTCGGTTGAAAATAACCGGCATGCCATGAAATGCTATCGAGCCCAAAACGATGCTCACCACGCAGATAAACACCATCCTGGAAATAGTAAGTATTGCGGGCGCGATCAAAATAAATAGATTGCGCCAAAAAAATACTCGGGCGAGTAAAGGGCACATCGCGTGTTTCGTTATACCAACCCTTAGGGGATTTCAGCCTGCCCGCATGAACCCCCAGCGTTGTCTCATAATTATTAATAAAATTGTAGCTAACAGCAGCATGATCAACTTTTATGCTGCCATCCGAATTTTGTCCCGCTTTTCGTGCCAGCAATTGAACGGAAAAATACAGATTATCGGTAGGTGCCGCTGTCACCAATGCGCCAATTTCTCGGTAGTCCCAATTGATCTGCTCTTCGCTCTCGCCAAAAAAATTATTATGATCAGTATAAATAATTGCCTGTGATATAAACCCACTAAAACGCAGCTTATTATCGACAAAAGACTCCCCTGAATAGGCCAGGGCAGGTGCCAACAGCCCATATAGCACCATAGCAATTCTAAGGTAACCGGATAACATTAAGTTTCTCATCATCAGCACTCTCTTCAGCGCTCCTCTTAATATACATGGCGACACAATGCTTAGCATCTTCAGTATAAGCCATCGCAAGCAATGCCCAGCGTCTCTTTTGTTGCGAATATATAAGCCTTACCGACCCTCGAATGGCCCAAACGATTCATCGAACTTTTCCGCTGCAGGGAAAATTGCTTCAGCACTAAGCTCACAACACGGGGGCGAAAAACGATAGCCAAGAGTGCATCACTGTTCAGAGAATCCCCCCAGAGGAGGCAGTACATGCTGATGGACAAACAGCGTTTAAACTGCATAAACCGATGATGTAAACCAAATTTAATCATATAGGGCAAAAACCAAATACCTTTATATTTTACACCGTTCAGCGCCAAAGCGCCCTGCCCGCATAATCTTCCTTGCGGATCTGCAATTCAAATCACATAAAGAACAACACAGTTTCATCTTAGTGCCCGGAAGATTTTTTATTCTAGAATTTAAGTATAGACCTGATGGCTAATTTAGCTGCTTATTTCGTAACTATTCAGCAAAGGCACAAAGCCCGTCACTCCGGCAGTCTTTTAGACGGAATCCAGTTTGCAGGACTCTGGATTCCTGACAAAACACTTCGAGAATAAGGAAAATAAAAAGTTATAAGCTATTATTTTATAGTCGTTTTTATTATCGCGAAAAGATATTGGAGGGGCGAGAAAAACAACAATGGGCTGGTAATAACTCATCCAAACCCTCGACTTAGTTAGTGCCCATCCAGAAATTAGACAAAGAGTTCCTGGCCAACACAAATCTTGCGACTTAAAGGCCTTGAAAAGGCCTAGGAGGCTGTCGGATTTAACGCTGTTCTACTGCGAAAAAACATAAATCAGCCATTTTTCACATTC
>JAUXDF010000175.1 GCA_030618505.1 Spongiibacteraceae bacterium
GCTTAACTGGGAGCACTGCGACAAAATCACAAAAGCCTGGTACGCATCATTAGGGGCAATATTGTTAACTGCCCTACCCCAATGTTTTGCCAAGCCAATCGCCGTTTCTATAGAGAGCTGCAGCAGACGCTCCAATGCTCGATATTCGATCCTTGATAGAGGCCTATCTTTTATCAATGCAGAGATAGTCTTGCACTCGTTTTCATATCGACAAATATGTGCCTGCACTTCGACAACATAGGCTTTAATACCGCGTTCAACCATAATATCCTTTCTCCTCAGCTCGTTGCTGCTCAAACTCCAAGTATTCAAACATCGACCATACTCGGCTTATTTCTTTGACCAACCTCAGATCATCTTTTACAAACAATACATTTTCGGCATTGAGAATAGCTTCACACAAATAGGTGGGTGCCCGGTTAATATCTACAAGGGATATGCTGTGATCTGGCATTCCTATCTTTTCTTGCCACTCCAGCGCCAACAATTCAGGTCGCAAAGCCCGGTCTGTCGCGCTTAGTGAAAAATCATTGAAGGCTATAGCCAAGTCATAATCGCTGCCGTCTCGATAGGAACCATTGGCACGAGACCCATACAACCACAGCACGGCAATATCATCATTCTGCTCTGCAAGCTGTTTTATTTTTTAATATTTCATCCATTTTCAGATCGATTTCTTTTAGCGTGGGAAGAGTCTTAATCAATAGTAATTAATCAATAGGGTCAGAGTCTTTGATTACGTTTAAGTAACTCTTTCTCTTGAACCGCTCATTGAATCAAGGCTTTTATGTAATAATTAAAATCGATCAAGTGCTTTTCAAGCACGGATATAACAATATCCATGTTTAATGTTTGGTAGTCATGTACGGCAATATTGCGCAGGCCGATCATGGATTTTAAATTATCGGCAAGTTCAGGTTTGATGATTTTTTCGTTGGCCAATATCTGAAAAACATCCCGGCTCGACTGCGGTATAGCCCAGCTGTTGAGTTTTATGTGTCTGTTGCCCATATCAATGGCGGCTTCACAGCAGCGCTGCAAATTAAGCACTACGGAATCCTGGCGCGTATAATCTTCCAGGAATGCACTTTTATCCCCTCGATATTCTTCGTGAATGCGTTTTATGCAGCGCTCAATGGTGGCAGCTTTGTTAATTAATACGTCATCCGTGTAAGTCATTTTAATGCCTTATATCGCTGCTTGAACTGCTCAACAATGTCTTTGCGCTCTGCCTGCAAGTGTTGGTATTGGCTATAAATGCTGTTTTCATAATTTTCAACATAATAGGCTTCCTGCTCTGCCCGCCAAATTCTTCGCCCTTCTGTCAGCACTTGAAAGTTCAGTACGGTAGTCGCTTCTTTTAAATCAACCAGATCCACATCTTTATCTAATTGTGCGGCTAAGGTCTGTGCGACAGCCCAGCATGTGTTTCTGTCATTTTTACCCAAGGTCAAAAAGGCAAGATCGATATCGCTGTCGGCATTCTGTCGGTTTCCGATCATGCTGCCGAACAAGTAGACGGCAACCAGGTCAGTAAATTGACTTTGTACTGTTGTGATAACAGCGGGTATATCCATTTGGGGCCCAGTCTCGGTTTTCATTAATGGAACTATTTCTATCAGCCGTTTTAACTATCACTCAGTGCTTTTATTACTTTGCGACAAAAATAAAATTGCCTGGCACTCTTCTTTTTCTGCAACACTGATTACTAGCTGCTAAATCAATAGGGTCAGAGTTGAATGGCACTTAGTTAAGCCGGATTACGGCTTTTAATCCCTTCTCCCTCACCCCAACCCTTTTATGCCCGCGTTTTGGGTGCTCCCGCAAGCGGGAGAGGGGGCTAAAACAGCTTAGGTCAGAGCCTTTGATTATTATCCACGGCCCTCTGAAGCCTGTCACTTTTCTTTTTAGCATGACGTTATTGGAAAGAAACGCTGACCAGTGCTACTTTAGTTAGGCATTGGTGGGGGCGCACCCTATATATTATTGATCAAAGACAGCGTCCAGGGTTGGTTGCCATTATAAAGCACGATAGGGAGCACTGGAGGGAGTGTTTTGCTGGCAGGTCTATAATTTGTTTTATGTTATCCATGATAAACTCTTTTATTGCGGCACACCCACGCCCCGCGCTTTAAGATTTCCTCGAGTGCTTTGTAATAAAACCTTATCCTTATTAATAATTTCTCGAAATTCAGCACTGATTGCAGTCCAATCAACTATATCGACCTTCCAGGGAAGGTCAGACTCAGAAAAAGCGTCCTTTAGTTCAGCCGTTAATGACAAAGACATTGGCTCAGCACTTAACACGGCCAAATCAAGATCGGAATAGGGTTTAGCCTGTTTCCTGGCTCGCGAACCAAAGGCCCATACTTCTGCTCTTGGAATTACCTTGCTCAAAATTGCATTAACTATTTGCCACTGAGTGGCGCTTATTTCTATATCTGGCTGCATTAATATGGCCTTCTCAATTGTGGCATTGTCACAGCATCATCTCGATGCGATAAGCCACTATTGGGCAATATCTATTGGGCAACACTAATTTTTAGCTATGCGCTCAAGCAATTTATCACGCAAATACTCAGCCTCACTTAAAAAAGCCGGAATTTGATCAACGACCTGCAGGGCAATATTTTCATTATAAGTGTGGCTGGTTTTCCCTCGCATCTCTCGAAAGCCTCGCCATACTGCCCAATCGCTCAATAATAACCCCTGTTCATTTGCCGTGCGAATAATGGTTTGAAATGCAAAGGTGTCAATATCTTCCGGAGTTGCTGCGGTCATTTCAAGGTGGCGCTTGAGCATTTTATGTGAAAGCTCATAGGTAAATTCAAAACGCTGAATTAAGCCATCACGTATCTGCTCGTCACAAATATCAAGTTGATAGCGCTTGATTCCCTCATCGAGTCGGTTAATCGCATTTATCAGTGCAGAGATATCAAGCGTCATGGTTTGCTCTTTCAATTATTGTTAATTAAAAGCTGGCGATAGCCGCCCCCTAAACTAATCAATAGGGTCAGAGTCTTTGATTATTTTGCCCGCAAGGTTGTGTCGCCAATGTACCTTTTCCTTGATTTCGCGTGGGCTCAATTAAGGCTACGAGTAGTTTATTCATGCATCTGACTGCATTGATTCGAGGCCATTTTTAGCCTGGGTAACTCCATTTCAATCACGCTCCAAATGCTGTCTAGATCTAGTCCAAGATAGTCATGTACGAGAATATTGCGAAAACCTGAAATCGCCCGCCACGGAATATGTGCTTGTTTGGCTTTTACATGATCGCAAAGACGCCGACTTGACTCGGCCATGACTTGAAGATTTCGTACTACTGCATCCTGAGTCAGGCGAGATGAGTAAAAGGAGTCACGGCTCTCAATATACTCGTCAATTCGGGCTATGCAATCGAGCATATGCGCGATATAGACCGAGTTATCTTTTGCCATCAGAGCTGCTGCGCCTCTTTTAATACCTGCGGTACAGAGCTTTCTCTGTTACGACATCCACTTGTCGGCCAAGTAAGTCGCGCATATCCATTAAAAAGCCACCGAGAGCCAAGCCACTATGGCCTTCGGCCAATTCGACCAAAAAGTCGACATCACTGGTGTCAGTCACTTCATCCCGTGCCATGGAGCCGAATACACGAATATTAACCACGCCGTTTTTTTGGCCAAGTGCCAGTATCTTCTCGCGGTTAGTTTCAATTAGCTTGTGCATATCCGAATTTTACGCGGCCAGCGAAGAATAGCAAACAGAAATCAATAAGGTCAGAGTCTTTGAACAGTTGGAGAATAATCAGGCCAGCGCTTTTATCCGTTTGTTTTAGCCTATTTAATATCACTAGAGCTACTGGACATTAGCTTTTAATAATTGTTCAGTGACTTTTTGTATGTAGCCCTGCACTTGTTGATATTTACCTTCTTTGAGCACTGGGTCGATTATCTGCCAATCTAAGTTTAGGTAGTCGTGAATGATGGCGTTACGCATACCAATGGCACCTCGCATAATACTTATATCGGGTTCGGTGATGGCTAATCGTTCATACACACGTTCAATCGCTGCTCTGGCCTCAGCGGGCACAGGTTTATTGGTCGATTTCAGGTAATGCTTAGAGCACCCAATGGCAGCCTCAACAACAACTTGTAGGCTTCTTTCACAGGCACTGCGCTCATTAAAGGTAAGTGGCCGTTGTCTGGCTAGGCCACTGAGCTCATCAAGGGCGTTAAAATGTTGTGCTATTTGTTCATTAATCGCGTAAACATACGCTTTATAATGATTGTCTGATGCGTTCATATTCGTATTTATATTCTTCCCATAGAGACCATATACGTTGTTCTTCGCTTCTTAAGCGTAAGCCATTGTTACACAAAAGTATCTTGCCATCATTGATGATATTTTGCGCTAAAGGGGTGGGTATTTTGTTGATATCGACAATGGATATAGTGTGTTTTAGTTGACTACTTAACTGATAGCGCCACTCTTCAATAAGCTGCTGCCTGTTTGCTGCATTAGAGGGCAGCGCTATGGCCAAGTCATAATCACTGTCGATAGTGTGCTTACCTGCGGCTCGTGAGCCATATAGCCAGACAACATCAGTTGAGCCGAGTTTTTGTAATGTGTTGATTATGTCTTGCCGGTCATCGTTCATTTTATTCTTTGGTGATACCCTGGTTGGTTTGAGGGTGTTTTAAAAACTTGCGAAAGCCTGAAATTGCCCGCCACGGAATATGTGAATGTGGCTGAGATATTCATTCAGGCGCATAAAACCCTGTTTCATAGCGGGATGGCTTCTTTTAGCACTTGCAGCCTGGCAAAGCTTTAGGCGTAAGGATATCAACTCTGATATTGAGCATTTCCATTAGCTCTACTTGAATAGCTCCAAGATCCATCAGTGAGGTTTCCGGTGTGGGGTCGACCAGTATATCTAAATCACTACTTTCTGAGTCTTCTCCACGCACAATTGAGCCGAACACTCTTGCGTTGATTGCTCGGTGAGAACTAATAATCTGTTTTATTTGTTCTCTGTATTGCTGTAAAGCTTGAGAAGGTTTCATAATTGTGAAGCAATATTAGTCTCCATGCGTGGAGTGTAACACCGGCTTTCTATAAAGGGGACAGATTTATCTTCTGAGGAATCAATAGGGCCAGAGTCGAATGGCGCTTAGTTAAGCAAAAAACTGCAAACCAATAGGGTCAGAGTCTTTGATTTGTTGGCATCGAGATATGCAGCGAACTCCTTAGCTAGCGTTGGTTATGGGACAAGTCCGCGCCCCCAAGGGGGGAAGATCCACGCTATACAGCTACGCATTCCATATTAGACGATAGCATATTGCCAGTTAAACGACGGCATCACAGCCACTATTTGCATTCTACACTCCTCTTCTTGCCTCGCGACACCCACACTAACGATAAATCACAAAACTACTTCCAGATCCAATCCTTTGCCGACCATACTTTAGAGAATTGCCGATCATCTTTTTCAGCAGCAACATAAATAGGCTCAAGAAAAGCCCGGAGCTGCTCAATAAGTCCAGTAAACGATAATTCGCTTTGAAGAGTATTCTTGCTCAGAAATGCCGCCCACAGCTTCTGCTTATTTTCATCGGTAGCAAATGCCTCTTCAAACACCGTTAGTTTATCTTTGGATAATTCTGTCTCACGATTCTGAAAAGTCGCTTTAACTGCTCCAGCCAAAAGGTCGCCATTAATTTCTAGTTTCTTAGCGATCACCCACACGTCATAGAAATCCTTAATACGACTATTAGCAATACCCAGGGCCACCATGGCCTGAAACTTTTCTGCTACGACGGTATACACGGGATAGACTCTCAATTCAGCTTCTGGTAAATCAAGAAATGAAGGCAGCCTCGCCACCTCTGCAACCGGAGTAACGACATCCCCAAAGCCAACATCGATTTGAAATGTCACTTTCGCCTTGTCCAGCTCTGCACTTCCAGTAAGACGAACACCCCGATAGAGAGCATCCTCTTTAATTTCTTTACCTTTGAAAGAATCAAACTCAAACACTAGGCCATCATTCGCCGCGACAGCACAGATCGTTTTGAAGTCGGCAACCAAAGTAGCTATGTCATTTGAACCATAGCCTAATAAATCAATGTCTCTCGTCGGCCTGTGGGCATCCCCCCCCACACCCAAAACAACATGACACCTTTTAATAGAAATCGATCACTATAATCAGAAACCCCTAATCGATAGAGCAAGCGCTGAACCAAATACACCTTAAGCACCGAGTCGAAAGTTTCTTTACGCTCACGAGAAAGATTTAAAAGCTTCTGCTTAATTGAGGCCGCTACATTTTTGGCCAAAACAACTCTCCCTTATTTTTAGGCGTTAACTTAAACCAAACTCTCAAGGTATGGCTGCATGACATTTTTAACTCTAAGCAGCTCGGCATTTTTCACCAATTCATTCATCGTAAACCGCTTTTCATTCCATCCCTCTCTCAGGGCTTCAAGGGCTACATCCAATCCGATTTTATTTCGATATTTAAAACAATCCGCTACTGTTCGCGCAGGAGAAAATACTTTAACAACAACTCCGCCAATAAGATGTTCATTAACCCCCTCTTGAAGCAATGACTTGGCCATCGTCACGAAACGAACAGGAGGGTATTCAATTTTTGGTTGCCACCCCTTCCTATCAATTGCCAACCAAACCTCGCGTGGATTTTGAGTGCTTAGATTGTGGAAACTAAGTGCTGAGATCAGGGCAACCACCGCCTTGGGCGCTTGTTTTGCAACCTCTATCAGGGACTGGTTGTTACTTATGTCTGTCTGGGGCCACTGATACAGACCTCTCCCCACCCTCAGTAGTATCCCATCCCTTGAAAGCTGATAAAGGTAATCTTTAGGCAGACCAATCCTTGTCAGGTCAGAAGGCCTGACAATTGATTGGTTCTTTGCAAATTCGATGACCTGCTGTCTTTTTGTCGATGCTGGCATGAGA
>JAUXDF010000446.1 GCA_030618505.1 Spongiibacteraceae bacterium
TAAATCGTACAGCAGTGGGTCAGCAACACGCTGGCCCAACGCCGCTTTATAAATCCCAAGCCATCGCCCACCATCGTGATCTTGATCAATTACCCGAGTTAATCACTAAGTTAATATAGACCGCACTATTTTTATTTAAATTGAGGAGAAATCAATGAGCTGTTGTGGCGGATGTGGTGGTCAGGACAAAGAGACTGACAAAGAACAGAGCGAAGAGCAAAAGAAAGGTGAACAACAATCAGGTGAAGACAAATCTGAAAAGTAATGCCCCAGCGAGTTTCTGACCAGAAACTCGCTCATACTATTCTGCTAAACCCCTTCCAGATGAATATCCCTGCCATCCAGCATTCGCAATAAACCTCGAATAATACGATAAAGCACCCATAAACCAGTCATGCACACCATGATAAAGGCCACTGGCAGCCCAAAAAAAGTCAGTGCAATCAATACAGAAATTGTCATCCACAGCACAGAAAACCAGAAGGTGCGAATCTGCCATCGAAAGTGCGACTCAAGATAGGTACCCCGCGTATCACCGCGTTTGACATAGTTAAGAACCACCGCAATTAATGACGGCCAGCCGGTCAAAAAAGCAGTTAACACAAAGGCCGGTGTCAATACGCCGGTCACCGCACTAAACAAATGCAAGCCATAAATAATGTAGGTTAGCAGCACCAAACCAGAGCTTGGCTCAACAGAAACAGGCAGAGTGAGATTATCATTCATAACGGGTAAAGCCCTTGTGGATTTTAAACAGAGTAGCATCTATTTTATCCACTTGAAAAGCACCTGATTCTCAGCTGCTCTAAAACAAGCACTGGTCATCAAAGACCAGCTAGGCTAAACTGCCGCTCCGGCGCTGCGAACAGCGTCGCTCCTTACGCACCCGTAGCTCAGCTGGATAGAGTAGGTGGCTTCGAACCACTTGGTCGGGAGTTCGAATCTCTCCGGGTGCGCCAATTCCCAAGAAATTTCAGGTAAAGAAGTACTAGCTCTTAATTGACTGAGTGACTTTTTCATACCTGACTAAATTCTTCCCTAAAGGCTGTATAGTTCAGTTCTACTGTTGTTTTTGAAGTGTGTGCCAGACGCTGGCAAACAGATATCTTGAGTTAGAAAAAGAATTCACACTTTGTTTCGTCTACTTTGATCACAAACTGCCACAGCTTAAGAAAAATAGTTTTTCTGACATAAAAAATGTAAGGCCCGTCCCGTTACTCATTGAGCACACTTTAATATTATTACCCGCCGATCAGCAGGTAATAATACCGCGCATTTCAGATTACTTAGCTTTTTACCGATAGATTCTTGACGGCTTCTGCCACATTGTACCCAGACATAATCGCTTGTTGCGTACCGATGCCTCTGCCACCGGCATCACAGCCAACAATAAAAAGTCCATCAATCGGGGTTTGAATGTTGGGTTTTGATTTTCCGCACTGCCCTACAATCTGTGCCAAACCAATGGTTTCACCTCCTGCTCCCTCAACTGCTGCATCGCGAGTTGCATTGGATACACTTTTTGTCGTATATAGATCTTTTTCTTCAATGTATTTCTCGGCTTCAGGAAACAAGCCAAAAAAGATTTCCTCACCCGCCTCGGCCCACGCCTTAATATCTTCCTTACTCATATTGGGATCAGCTGGACAGAAAGACCCTGTCAGTATCAGTTGTTTTCCCTCTGGCGCTGAACCAGCATCATAGTTGCCGGGAACCTCAAAATAGAGCACGCCTTCTCTTGAGCCTTCCCCCGCGATAGCTTTCTCCATTCGTTCTGTATTCCAGGGGCTAGTCTGGGAAAACACAACACCAAAACCTTTATCGGTAATCGGCTTCCTCAAAAAGTATCGATACCCCAGCAAAGAATAGGATGGCACCAAACCTTTAACACGCTCTACATACTCAGCTTCAAAATGCTCTTCGCCAACCAGCTTTAAGGTGGTCGGTTGAATACCTGCATTACTAATAACAACAGGGGCTCGATATTCATCACCCTTTTTAGTTGTTATGCCCGCAACGCTTCCTTGTTCAATGATGATTTTATCGACCTTTGTTCCCATCATTACTGTTCCACCTTGTCGGCGTACAGCTTCCAGACAAGCATCGGCCAACTTACCGTAACCTCCCTCGCAAAACAGCCCGCCTCCTCGTAGAAAAATATCCTGCAAACCATATATCGCTTCAGCTGCATCCAGCTCATCAACCGGAACCATAAACATTCCATCAAGGCAGAGGCTTATGAGAAAGGAGTACAGTGGGCGAGGCAGCTTGGCTTGTTTTATCCAGCTATCAAAATCCCCCCCCTCCAGCTCGTCAACAGCCTCTGACTCCATTAGTGTCAGGTTCATGATAAATTCCAAGGCCGTATCCCGGTCACTGCTTTCTACACCAAGCCAGTCAAAGAGAATAGTAGGGTCCACACCATCACATTCCATCGTTGGCATTGCGACATACTTGCCTTCTGGCGTTTTGTAATAACTACCGGCTTCGGTGTCAACCAGTGTGGCAAGATCAGCCACATCCAAATCATCTAGTAATTTTTGACACAAGTTATCAGTGACAGGCGCACCCATAACAGGCCATGGCGTGTAAACATGACCGTTTTTGTTATTGCTCATCGCTTTACCGCCAGCGATGTTGTTTTTTTCAACCAGAAGCACTTTCAAGCCTTCTTTAGCCAATAAGCCTGCACAACTACTTCCACCAAATCCTGAACCAATAACAATTACATCGTAATTTTCACTCATTATTTATTCCTTCTAAATCAATCAAAAACCTAATTAGTGCCCATCCAGAAACTGCTGATTTTCGAAAATCAAGTT
>JAUXDF010000371.1 GCA_030618505.1 Spongiibacteraceae bacterium
CATAGCCAGGACGGTGGGAAATTCTTTCAAACCGTAGCGATGGCTAATCAAAACAGAAGTATCAATCTTGCCGCTACTTCGTGCCTATCCAGAAACCGGAAGTTTTCGAAAATTAAGTCAGCTCCTGGCCAACGCAAATCTAGCTCCTAGGCCTTTTCAAGGCCTTTAAGTCGCAAGATTTGCGTTAGCCAGGATCTCTTTGTCTAATTTCTGGATGGGCACTAATTACCTTCACTTAATGGTAGTTTAACGGGGGCCAGCTTGTCGCCAGTCTCCGCGTAGCGATCCTCCCCAGGGTAGCCCATACAGTGTGATATATAGGTAACACCGCCTACAGGCTTGATTTTATTTCGGTGCTGATGGCCGTAAAAATGAATCTTTGAGCCTAGCCTGGCGATTTGATCCTGAAGTTTTGAAGTGCCTGCCACGCGGGTAAAATTAAACGCGGGGTGAGGGTCATTTTCATAGGGGCCAATCTCGCCGGTGGGAACTTCATTTGGAAAAATGACATCTCTGTTTGGTAGGAAGTGGCTAAAAGAGATAACCGGCGCATCATAGTCAATAATATATTGCTCGTTCTGCAGGGCGAAATATTCGGCGGGTGTTTGCCCTAATAAACTGAGCCATTTAATACGGTAGTTATCCATCCACATTTTCAAGCTTGGATCTTCACCAACCTTTTTTACAAACAGCGAGTCAGCACCTTCTTCTGGTTTGCTGTACCAGCTAAGTAAAGGCACGATCCAGGCAGCATCGCCGTTTTCCAGTGTTATTTTTGCAGGCTCTGTCCTTACGCCAAGTGCAGCGCACATCTCTTGAATGTGTAGGTGTTTTTCGATAGAGCAGGCAAAATCTTCTTTTCGTGTCCACAGGTCATGATTGCCTGGAACAAAAAACACATGTTCGAATGATGAGCGAAGAGAGGAGAGGGCTACCTTCAAGCGATCAAGGCGATCGCTCACATCACCGGCAACGATTAAGGTATCCTTACGAAAGTCAGTGGAGGATACCGATTGGATAATCTCAAGGTTTTGTGGAAAGTCCACATGTATATCTGACCAAGCGTAGATTGACATAATGTTCCAAAATTGACGATGATTATTGTTGATGTGGATTATTGATAAGCAGTTCGATTAGTCGCGATGTAGTCGTTTTCAAGTAGGCTGCCAGATTTGATTCTACGCTTGAAACCTATCTTGTCCCAAATAATATCGTCATTAAATTCAAGAGAGTATTTTCGGTTTTTGTACCGAAACAGTGAACTATGGAATCAAAATATGCACGACTTGACCGCTTTATCAGTATGCGGACAGACATTAAGCGACGGGATGTAAGAAGGGTGCTGGCGCAGGGGCGCATCAGAGTGGATGGTATTCCAGCTTGTAGTATTAATCAGCGCATTGGTGAATTTTCTCATGTGGCGATTGATGAGCAGGTTTTACAGGCGAAGCTAGCTCGCTACTTTATGATGAACAAACCTTGCTGCGTTGTTAGTGCAACCAAAGATGAGCGCCACAAAACTGTGCTTGATTTGCTGGGCGCCGCTGATCGTGCAGGTTTGCATATCGCTGGTCGGCTGGATTTTAATTCAACAGGTCTGTTATTGCTAACCAATGACGGGCGCTGGTCTCGGCAGCTCAGTACGCCGGAAGCCAACATCTGCAAATCCTATCGAGTGACGCTCGAAAAACCAATATGTGAAGACTATGTTGATGCTTTTGCGCAAGGGATGTTTTTTCCTTTTGAAGGCATAACCACCAAGCCTGCAAAACTCTCCATAATTAGTGACTATGTCGCCGAAGTTAGTCTCGTAGAGGGACGTTACCATCAAATCAAAAGAATGTTTGGGCGTTTTAGAAATCGTGTGTTGGAATTGCACCGCTTTGCTATTGGTGGGCTTGTACTTGACCCTTCGCTTGCTTTGGGGCAAAGCAGAGAGTTAACCGAGTGGGAGGCGAGTAATATCCGGGAGAAGATACAGTGGTAGTTTTATGTAAGCTTTGTGCAGTTGCTCTCACCTGTCGGTGGAGGTTCGAGCAACTACGAAATAGCATTGAATTAAGTGAAGCGACAACAATTAAGCGGCTGTTGCTACGGACTCTTCTTCCTGGCTATTAGACTCTTCTTTGATCTCTGCTTCTTCTGCCGGTTGGATTTTTTCAAGCTCGGCTTTTAATTCCTCAATTTCACGTTGATACTCAGTATTTTCAGTTCTGGTCTTGTTTAAGCTTTTCTGCAATAAGTCAGCTGCAGTGCTTTTTTCAGCCAATTTTTTCTTGTTAGCGACAAGGTTTTTCTTTAGTTTGTCGGCATCAAACTGCTTGAGCTTTTTAACTTCAGTGCGCTCCTCAGTAAGCTCCTTTCGCATGGCTTTGATGCGCTTTTTTTGGCTGTCAATTTCTTCTTGAAGCTTGTCTGCGCGATTATTTAATTCGCGGTTGAGTTGTTCAATGCGCTTGGTATCAGATGTGGCGGTGACTAGCTCACTAATCTTTTCATGCTGCTTATCAATCCTTTGTTGTAGCTCTTCCTGTTTCTTGACACCTTCTTCAATGGTGGCTAGTTGAGCGTTTAACTTTGAATCGTATTTGGATTTTAAGTCACTTTCTATTTTGATAAGAGCTTCAAGATTTTTTACTGCCGACATTAAATGTACCCTGTGAGAGATTGAATAAAAGGAGTCTGTTTGCGTGCTAAGCAAATTTCAGGCGCGTATTATACGTTATTTTGTTGGAGAAGGCTGTATTTTAATCAGTTATTTTATTTGCCATTCTGTTTGGGCTCGGTTTTTACATTAACTCTAAAAAACGTTGCTATTTGACCGGCTTTAGTAACGGTTTTATGTGGCGGTTCTATCGGGTAAATTGCTTTAGGGAATGTTATTAATACAAAGCAGATACCTGGTTTGTTAATGCATCTGCAGGCGTTGGAATTAGGTGTTTTTTTGGCGTAGACCATTTGATGCAATATTGCACATTAATTCTTGTGGTTAATTTAATCAACATATAGAATGGCGATTAACGTTGTATGCTAACTGCGATTAAATTAATAAAAACGTCTATATTTTAATCGTTTAGTGAAATGTTAGTGAAATAAATAATAATGATAACTAAAAAAATCTGGCTGTCTTGAGCTTAAATCAGGCTCGCCTGACCTACAATACCGGGGAAGAATATGGAAATCCGTGGGCGTTTAGCTCCCTCTTTAATTACTTATGTGTTGCCTGCTTTCTTATTGATTGGCGCAGGGTGTCAGGCTCCGTCGTCCGGCGGAGGGGGTGGAGGTGACAATTCTCCATCCAACGGTCAAATATTCCAAAACCCCGAACTTAACAGTCATATTGATGCTGACAATACTGATATAAGCTTGAGTTCGCTTGAGGGTTCTACCGTTTGCTATACGGCTGATGGCAGCGAGCCTATTTATGCTTCGGGCGGTTGCGCCGGAGGGACTACGGCGTCGTATGGCGGTAATGTCTCTATCGCTTGTACAGACCAAGCCGGTGCTGTTCAGTACGGTACTGCGGTTAAGAAAACAGTACGACTAATTTTTGCGGGTACTAGCGGATCATTAGTCTTTCGCCGGGGTGAGTTCTATCTTAATTGTGGACTTGACCCTTTGGGTGATGCTGATGGTGATGGTGTCCTGAATCAA
>JAUXDF010000369.1 GCA_030618505.1 Spongiibacteraceae bacterium
GGCCAACGCAAATCTTGCGACTTAAAGGCCTTGAAAAGGCCTAGGAGCTAGATTTGCGTTGGCCAGGAGCGGACTTAATTTTCGAAAACTTCCGGTTTCTGGTTAGGCACTAGCTACAAACAAGCACTATGGACGAGAGCAAAGCTCATCATCAGCAAAAAAATAGCTGATTTCACGCGCAGCTGACTCCACCGCATCGGAGCCATGCACTGCATTGGCATCAATTGATTGGGCAAAATCCGCACGAATAGTGCCTGCATCAGCTTCCTGGGGATTAGTCGCGCCCATCAGCTCACGGTTTTTCAGTACCGCATTCTCGCCTTCCAGCACTTGAACACAGACAGGACCAGAGGTCATAAATTCAACCAAAGGCTCGAAAAAAGGCCTGCCTTTATGCTCGGCGTAAAACCCTTCCGCTTTCTCCTGGCTAAGTTGCATCATTTTTGCGGCAACAATGCGTAAACCATTTTTCTCAAAGCGACTATAAATTTCACCGATTACGTTTTTTGCGACAGCATCGGGCTTGATAATGGATAAAGTACGTTCCACGGCCATTGATTGTTCTCCAGGGTCGTTGTTGATCACTAAAGGGAATTTGCAGATCTGCGTTCTGTATAAATTCTAAATGATGAAAAGAGCGCCATTATACGCAGATTCGAAGAAAAATATATTACTTAAACGGCGTGATTACTTTGCTTAGAAAGTCATATTTCTGGCACTAAACTGTCGATTAGGGCCGGCGGCCAAACCCAGATTGAAGCGTGAAAAGCCTGCCCTGCCTGGCGCTCATATTGCGACTACTGACGTCAAGGCTTGATTCTCCGCAAACGAGTAGTTTATTCTCCCTGAGACCTGCATTGGTACAGCACTTTAAGGGACGGAACTTACACAGTATTAATTCTAGTCGACTTACTTATTTAGCATTAAAAGCAAGCTCCCGGAGCATCACTTGTGGACATTTTAGTTAACATATTAATCCCCATCGCCATGCTGATTGTCATGAGCATCATTGGCACGGAGTTGGTCGTGGATGATTTTAAACGGGTTTCACGCTACCCCAGCACGATCATCATCGCCACTTGCAGCCAAGTGCTGTTGCTTCCTCTGCTCGCCATAGCAATCATTATGACGATGAATCTTAGTGCAGACCTGATTACCGCCCTGGTGATTTTCTCGGCGATGCCAGGTGGAGGCTTATCTAACGTGCTCACCTCTTTAGGCAAGGGTAATGTTGCACTTTCCATCACACTTACGGCGATAGGCTGTTTTGTCAGCCTGATCAGCATCCCTTTGATACTATCCTTCGCACTAAACATTTTTGCTGGCACTGATACCCGCATTAACGTCCCCGTCCTTGCGATGATGGCTCAGCTATTTTTTCTGGTACTTGTTCCCATTGCGACAGGCATGTGGCTCCGGGAAAAAAAGCCGCGTTGGGTCAGCCAGCACAGCCGTCTACTTAAACGCACCAGCAATCTGTTTATGGCTGTTATTCTGTTGTTTGGTTTTAATATAGAAAACGGCTTAAGCTCCAATGGATTTATTGAAGCATTGCCGGTGGCAATACTATTTAGCTGTGGAGCATTACTGATAGGCTATTTCACCGCCAGACTTATAGGTTTGCAGCATCAGGAATTGATCGCACTGGTCACCGAGTTTATCTTTCGCAACACAGGAATAGCCATTCTAATATTATTTGTCGTAATGGATCGCCCTGACCTTTTAGTCATCCCTGCAACCTGCGCCCTGGTGCAATTGATCCTGTCCTTGCTGTTTATTGCGGCAATAAGACTACGGGGAAGAATGGATGAAGGAACCGAGGCTGCTCCTATTGAAAAGGCCGCCGCTGATTAATGTGTGCCGCAACCAAGCCGTCCAGCTACCTAAGGAGTTTAAATTTATTAATTTCTGCGCACGCCATAAGTACAGATTCGGTACTTATGGCAAATAACACAACAGAATTTCTGTGGGGCAGTCTGCTCAATCAATTTGGTTTTGGAAGGCCCCGGTATTTTCCTAGCTAGTGCCCATCCAGAAATCAGACAAAGAGATCCTGGCCAACGCAAATCTTGCGACTTAAAGGCCTTGAAAAGGCCTAGGAGCTAGATTTGCGTTGGCTAGGAGCGGACTTAATTTTCGAAAACTTCCGGTTTCTGGATAGGCACTAGCTATATTTCTATCGAAGTTCTGAAATGAATAAAAGCTACTCCAACTCCTCTATCCAGGCAGCCTGAATCGCTTCCAGAATTTTCTCTCCACAGCGCTCCGGGTCATCATCAAACCCGTCAAGTTCAAGCACCCAAGCACGCAAATCAACAAAGTTAACCGCCACAGGGTTAAGATCAGGAAATTTCTCCGTCAATTCGATCGCAATATCGTAAACATCCGTCCACTTCATTCACGCTCTCCCTAATGCTGTTCCGAAACCATATTAATGGTGTACTTGGGAATTTCGACCACCAAATCCTCATCAGCAACCAGTGCCTGACAACTTAAGCGTGACTCCGGCTCCAAGCCCCAGGCTTTATCAAGATAATCCTCTTCGAGTTCATCAGCCTCTTCCATGGAATCAAAACCTTCACGGACAATAATATGGCAAGTCGTGCAGGCACAGGACATCTCACAGGCATGCTCAATTTCGATATCATTACGTAAGAGAATTTCGCAAATACTATCGCCACTTTCGGCCTCAATAGCGGCACCTTCCGGGCAGATAACTTCATGGGGCAATACAATTATTTGTGGCATTTATTTATCCTCTTCACTTAGCTCGTCGAGGGTATGTCCCTTCAAGGCTTTCTTGATGGATCGATCCATACGCAAGGCAGCAAATTGCTCGCTAGCCTGCCCTAGCACTTCAACCTCTCGCTTAATGGCGGCAAGATCCTCCCCCTCCTGCTGGCAACTTAAGCGAGCCATCGCTTGCTCCAGGGTGTGAATTTCATCGGAACTTAAAAGCTCTTCGCCATCGGCAGCTAATGCGGCCTCAAGTGCATCCAGCAGGCGCTTGGCATCCACTTGCTGCTCTCTTAACATACGTGCATCACGGTCATCTTTGGCGTACTCAAAAGAATCTTTCAGCATTTGTGATATTTCATTTTCAGTCAAACCGTAAGAGGGCTTAACCTGAATTTGACTTTCCACACCACTGACTGTCTCTTTGGCGGACACACTAAGCAAACCATCAGCATCGACCTGAAAAGTAACGACGATGCGTGCTGCTCCCGCCACCATCGGAGGAATACCCTTTAATTCAAAACGAGCCAACGAGCGACAATCATCCATCATCTCCCGCTCTCCTTGTAAAATATGGATAGCCATCGCTGTTTGACCGTCCTTGTAGGTGGTAAATTCTTGCGCGCGGCCAACAGGAATAGTGGTATTTCGATGCACCACTTTTTCCACCAGACCGCCCATGGTTTCCAAACCCAAAGACAGAGGAATAACATCAAGCAGTAACATTTCATCGTTGGGTTTATTGCCGACCAGAATATCCGCCTGAATCGCCGCGCCGATGGCGACAACTTTATCGGGATCAAGGTCGAGCATAAGAGGCTTGCCAAACAAACTGGCTACTTTTTCACGCACCCGAGGCACGCGGGTTGAGCCGCCTACCATCACCACATTATCAATAGCATTTACTTTTAGCTTTGCATCTCGCAGAGCACGCTTGC
>JAUXDF010000169.1 GCA_030618505.1 Spongiibacteraceae bacterium
ATTTGCGTTGGCCAGGATCTCTTTGTCTAATTTCTGGATGGGCACTAACTACAACCCCCCTTACCTATTTCAAATCTTCTCGAAACTCGCGCCTCGTAGACCCGTATGGCGGCATTGTCTCGGGAGTACCTTTTTTTTGACCATCGGGCGATACACGCCACCCACTTCGCCCACTCTGATTAGTAGCTATGCGGGTTTGTCCGTATATGCTGCTGTCTCTCTGTCTCCGCACTTGCCGCCCGTGGTAGTAATGTAGGTTAGCTGGGGCCCCATGAAAAAGAATCGGGTAATTGTATGCCTGCAATGTGCCCATCAATGCCATTAACTTAACAACGATAGGCACCTTGTAGCCTGGATTAAGCTTGCGAAATCCGGGAATTAATCCAGCAACCCCCTTGATTTCGCAAGCTCAATCACGGCTACGGGTCTAAGAATATCCTTAAGTTAATGGCATTGATGTGCCCATTGCCGTCCAAACCAAAAAACTTGAAACTGGATTATTCAAAATATTTAGAGCAGCTTTCTAAAAGGAGCAGCCCAAACAAAACGTCTCATAGATCTGCAGATAACTCAAAACAAACCTATATACCTGCCTTCAATGAATAAAATCATCACTGGGCGTAAATCATTATGATTAACTTGCAAATCAAATGTGTCATGGCATATCCTTCATAGTTCGATTACTCCTGATATCCAATTTAACGAATGCCACAATTACCCCTGCTAAAAATTCGAGCTTTCATCGCATTGCTCTTACTATGCCTTACAGTAGGACAATTAGCAGCCACAAAGCATTCCATTGACCACCTCTATCACGATAAAGTCGCCTATTGCGACTCTCTGGCCTTGCTGGAAAACTCAGACGCTGGGCTTATAACAGCCGCTGATGTTATTTCTCAATATGTTCAATTACTATCAGTCAGCCGCTATGACAATCAAGTACCTCAAATTCACTTTCAACGCTACCAAAGCCGCGCTCCTCCTTCCTCTCTCTCCTAGACCAAAAGTTACCGAATAAGCTGAAGCACCGCACTCAGGCTTTTGCGCTGTGCTCATCACTATTAGTTAAATAGAGAGTGAAATATGAATCGTTTACCCCTGTCCATTTCTATGCTGATTTTCAGCACCCTTACACTACCCGCGCACGCACAAGAAAAGACGAGTGCTTTCAATCCTCAAATCAGCCTCATCCTCGATGGTCAATATGCAAGCTACAACAATGAACCTGCTGACTACGAACTACCCGGCTTTACCTTAGGTGGAGAAGCCGGATTGCCTGAAGAGGGCTTCACGCTTGGTCATTCTGAGTTAACACTCAGCGCCAATATCGATGACAAATTCTTTGGTCAGTTCAACCTTGCCTTCGCTGAACATGAGGGCGAAGTGGAAACAGAGATCGAAGAAGCTTTTTTTGAAACAGTCGGCTTAGGGCAGGGTTTTACTGTTCGTGGTGGCCGATTTTTTTCTGGCCTCGGTTATCTGAACCTACAACACAAACATGCTTGGGATTTTAATGATGCGCCCTTAGTTTACGCAGGGATTTTTGGTAATAAATACCTTGATGACGGCGTTCGTGTCAGTTGGGTGGCGCCAACTGACCTGTTTCTGGAGTTTGGCGCAGAACTCTTTAGCGGTAGCCACTTCCCTGCTTCCGGGGAGCATTCTGGAGCAGGCTCTAAGGTTGCCTTTGTAAACATTGGCGGTGATATTGGAGCCAGTCACAGTTGGCAGTCCGGCATCAGTTATTTTTATGCTGACGTCAAAGACCGAGAATCTGGTGGTCATGACCACGGCCATAAGGAAGGAGACGCTGAAGAAGGTGAGGTAGAGATACCAAGTTTTACGGGCGATAACGATGTTATCGGACTCAATTTAGTCTACAAATGGGCACCGAATGGCAACTATAAAAACCGCAACTTCAAACTCCAGGGAGAATATTTCCAGCGTGACGAAGACGGAATAGTGTCGATGTTGAACAGCGAGCCACTGGAGCAAAGCAGCTTTGATGGTGACCAGAAAGGCTATTACCTGCAGGCAATCTATCAGTTTATGCCTCAGTGGCGAGCGGGTTTGCGCTATGACCGGATAGAAAGTGATAACAGTGGCGATGACGAAGAGATCCTAGAAGAAGCAGGTTTGTTAGATGGGGGGATCAAGCCTAAACGCACCAGTGTTATGTTGGAGTGGATTCCCAGTGAATTTAGCCGAATCCGACTTCAATACAATCGTGATAAATCATATGAAAATGAAGATGATCAAATCTATTTGCAGTATACCTTTAGCCTTGGAAGTCATGGTTCCCATACCTTTTAACTCTGCACAGAGGAGCAAAAGATGAAAATGATTATCCGTTTTTGTTTAACGTTACTATTAATGTTGAGCCAACAAGTATTGGCTCAAGTTAATGTGCTTGCCTGTGAACCAGAGTGGGCAGCTTTAGCTGTAACCATTGGAGGAAAACAGGTTAATGTACATAGCGCGACTACCGCGCTACAGGATCCCCATCACGTACAGGCACGTCCTAGTCTGATTGCGAAAACCCGCCGAGCAGATCTTTTGATCTGCTCCGGCTCAGAACTTGAAATTGGCTGGCTGCCAGTATTACTTAGAAAAAGCGGTAACAAAAAGATTCAGCCGGGTAGCTCAGGTTATTTTATGGCCACAAGCTATGTCGAATTATTAGATCAGCGTAAAACAGTCGATCGTAGTGAAGGTGATGTTCATGCGTCGGGCAACCCCCACATTCATACCAATCCCCAGCATTTGCTAACGGTTGCAAAAGCTTTGAGCGAAAAGCTCAGTACCATCGACCCCGCAAACGCAAAGCATTACCATCTTCGACATCAATTGTTTAGCGAGCAACTAACAACATCACTAAAACAATGGCAAGTAAAGATTAAACGTTTGAATGGCAAGCACATTGTTGTCCATCACGATAGCTGGCTTTACCTGGCACAGTGGTTAAAGTTAAAAAAGGTAGCTACCTTGGAACCCAAGCCTGGAGTCCCCCCTAGCAGTGGACATCTTTCTAGCCTGCTAACACAGCTCAAATCAAATCCTGCTGATATGATTATCTATGCGTCCTATCAAGATGATCGCGCTAGCAATTGGTTGAGCAAGAAAAGCGGAGTCCCAAAGGTTGCTTTGCCTTACTCAGTGAACAATTGGCAGAAAGACAATGCCATTACCTATTGGTATCAGAAGATACTGGACAATTTGTTGGCGGCGCTGCCATGAACGTTGAAGGGCTTGATCTTTCTATTCTGGGGCCAGCCTTTGTGGCAGGTATTTTGGTATTAACAACCCATGTAGCACTTGGCCGCGAAGTCATTAAGCGAGGCATTATCTTTATCGATCTTGCAATCGCTCAGATAGCTGGCTTGGGCGTTATCCTCGCCAGTTACTTGGGATTCGAAACGCATGGCTGGGAGGTACAATTTGTGGCCATTAGCAGTGCCTTAATCGGAGCGGCAATACTGAGCGGCGGTGAACGCTTTTTTGGTCATTATCAGGAAGCAGTGATCGGCGCAACCTTTGTTCTGGCCGCTTCAGCGGGTCTATTACTTTTAGCAGACAATCCTCAGGGAGGAGAGCACCTAAAGGAACTATTGGTCGGGCAAATTCTCTGGGTTGAATGGCAGCAGCTAATGTTCCCGGCTGGCATTGCTATAGCCGTTTTGTGTCTGTTATTTTTCAAACCTATATTATTCCAAAGCAGTAGTTTCTATCTGATATTTGCAGTTTCTGTTACCGCTTCTGTTCAGCTGGTTGGTGTGTATCTGGTATTTGCTAGCTTAATTTTACCCGCATTAGCAACGATTAAAATACAAAAGTGGAATCGGGCTTATGCTCTGTCATTAACAGTGGGAATTTTGAGCTATGCTTGTGGGCTAGTTGTTTCCGCCCTGTTTGATATGCCTAGCGGAGCCGTGATTGTCTGGACATTAGCCCTGCTCAGTGCAAGCATGGCAATGATTGTTCGAGTGAAATGCTAAAATTTTCTAGATGGTAGCTAGTGGTGGTTAATTCGCGTTATTGACGTCACTATAGACAGGCAGTTATCACATGACCATACTGGCAACATGTACATGTCATATTTTCAATCAGCTTATGAAAAGGTAAAAAAATATGAACAAGAAGGATTTGCCTTTACGCTAGGATTTATTACTGCGCTACCGCCTGATTGAGATCATTCTGATTTTCAATACGTTCGGTTCATGGGTGTGATGTACAAAGATGCTTCCGAATCAAGGAATATGTTCCTAAAGCAGTCGCGAAATTTTCAACACCTTTCAAGCTGGGCTCTGTGCTTGTTACGGTTAACCCGGAACTCCTCGGTATAATGTCTGACTAGAGCAAGGATTTGGTTATCAATTTTCTGGTAATATTGAAAATGTGTGTGACCGAATCGTACTGCACGCAGACAGTAGAGCTTTGAATATCTAATGTCTGTTAAAGAACCCGGAGGGATAATATGAATAAAAACGCCCCTTTACACCTGTCTGAAAAACTCCATTCCGGGGAGTATAGTGGCGTACCCTATATTAATGATCAGTCTCATAAAGGGGCAATATTATGAAGATTGATTATGCTTGAACTATATTCCCAGCACAGAAAAATTATTATCCAAAATTAATCGAATAGCCACATAAATACCGACAAAGCTAAAGGCTACCCATGGCACATTCGTACCTATAATAACAACGATATTTTGCTGGGTGCTTAATAGCTTATGACGCCCATTGACCAAAAAGCTAAACCAGTAAACAAAAGTGCCATAGCTCATTTGCCACATGAAAGCTAGCATGATGATGCCAAAAATATTGGCATCAAGAAAATGATAGGTAAAACCTATATGCAACATTAAACTGGGTATAAGTGTGGTTAATCCATTACCTATATCAGCTGCAAAGCCAAATGACTTGCGATTAGCATACGAACGGTCATACATGGAATAGCCTATCCAGCAACCCGCCCAATATGTAGGCGAAAAGATTTTACCTAGTGTCACTTTTGACTGCATAAATTCCATCATCGGCAGGCTTTTATCTTCTAGGCACTCCGCATAATACTGGTCACTTTTATCTTTAATAAAATCTGCTTTATACCAAAGTATTATCTCCCAATAATTGACTAATAAATTCAACCCTAGAAAAAAAATAACAATCACATATGCCAGACTAAAAGAACCGTGTACTTGATATTGGTTAAAGGTTGTAAGCGCTGTAATCGCCACAAGATAAATAATAATAAAGTACATTGCTTTCATTTGAATTCTTCGCTTTTATTGTATTGCCAGTATGTTTTTGTCCATATCGAGTAAATACACGATACTGGGAGTGCCTTCCTGCTGAGCATAGGAAAGGCTACAACCTAACCTACTACAAACATCATGATACTGCAACTGCGCTGACCACCCACAACAGTAACAGCGGACAGCTATATTGAATTTAACGGCCCGGGTTCTGAAGGCTTTCCTTTGGAGTACGCGCTACATCGTGGCAATCTGCGGGGCGGTTGACCAAGACGACGTGGGGGTGACATATCAAAGTTCCGCGCAGTCCCCGAGCGTATGCAGCAGGCAGCCAGGGTGGAATATTAGGTGCAAGCATGATGGCACCACTAACCACTGACATTGAAAGATGCCTTCTCGCGGCACCGGGACAATCCTACAACCCACCCCTCAACCGGAGCGTGAATTTTGGTGAGTTCGCGGGGGTACTCTACTATATGTTTTCCTGATTTTTTTCTGCAATGCCACTATAGACACCCTGTTTTTATATGACTACACTGACGACATGTACATATAGCGTTCTCAATCAGGTTATAAAAGGGTAAAAATAGTATGAACAAAAAGGATTGGCCTTTACGCTGGGACTTATTACTGCGCTACCGCCTGATTGAAATTATTGCGCTGTGGGAGGGCCGACTGACTACCAACCACCTGTGTGATACTTTTGGTATTGGCCGCCAACAGGCATCAAAGGATATTAATGAGTACTTGCGATCTGTCGGGCCCGGCAACCTGGAATATGACAAACACCTGAAGGGCTACAAACCCACTAACAGTTTTACCCCCCAAATAACCTCCGGTGATGCCGATGAGTATTTACATCTACTGCACCGCAACCAGGAGCTGAGCCATACCTTTGAACATCTAAACCTTTCGGTCGCTAATACAACGGTAATTCAAGCGCCATTACGCAACTTGCGCCCTAATATCATCCGGCCACTAGTGCAGGCTGCACGGGAGCAGAAACGCGTTGAAGTTGATTATGTATCACTAAACCATCCTGATCGTGAAGGCCGTATTATTACGCCCCATACCCTGGTATTCACCGGCGTACGTTGGCATGTACGGGCATTTTGTGAGAAGAATATGGATTATCGAGATTTTGTATTAAGCCGCTTTAGAGGTGAGCCGGAACTGCTAGGCCATTCAACAAAAAGCGCAGAGGGTGATATCAACTGGAATACCAAGGTCACCGTTCGCTTAAAGCCCGACCCTCGGCTTACGCCTGCCAAGCGAAAAATAATAACTGAAGATTATGGTATGGAGCGTGGTGCTCTGCGCATTACTACCCGTGGACCGCTGTTACAATATGCGCTAAACCAATTACAGCTTGACCCCCATGTACTGACCGGCAAACCCAGCGCCCAGCAGATTGTGATTGATAATTTTGATGCAATTAAGGAGTGGTTATTTACATAAACATTACTTGAGACTGCACTAGCGATTAAGTAAGTACTAATTGCTTCTTATAATCATCCGGCAGGCCATAAAAGCAATACGGATTTAAGAATTGCCTGCGCCAGAATAGATTTTTATCGACTTCTGATAAGTTAGCTTCTTTACAGATGGCTACAAAATTCTTATCTATTGCATCAACCAGGGATGCAATCAACTCTTTTGCTTTGTCCTCTGAAAGCTGAAAGGCGGTGCATGCCGCCAGGCAATTTACGAGCCGACTTAATTTATTATCGCCGTGAATGTTCATCGCTTGTGAGGCTTCTTCGCCTGCGCGATTTTGCGGACAAATATCATAGGCGGGCGTCAGGGTGAGCTGTTTCCCATCCCAAAAAGCCGCATGGTTACGAGCATG
>JAUXDF010000039.1 GCA_030618505.1 Spongiibacteraceae bacterium
AAACACACCCACCACGATGTGGAGTTTGATCAGGAAGGAAAAGACAGCTTTAAACATCGCAAGGCCGGCGCCGATGAAGTGATGCTGGTATCGCGTCACCGCTGGGCTTTGTTTAACGAGTTTGGTGACGAGGAACCCGATCTGGACTCACTGATCAGCCGACTGTCAGACTGCGATATTGTACTGATTGAAGGCTTCAAACATCACCGGCATCCAAAAATTCAGGCCTACCGACTTGAGACTCAGCAGGATCTATTAATTGGTGAAGTACCGGGCATTGTCGCCATCGCCAGTGATACGAAAATCGACGATCTGCCGGTAGACAACCTGGATCTGAACAACATTGATATGATTAGTGATTTTATTATCAAGTATCAAGCGGACTAAGAATCAAGCGCCTGAACAACAAACGCCTCCAGCCATTGACGAACGGGGCGCTTATCCAGCGGTTTTGACAGCGAGCGTAAAGCATGCTCCGTTGCCGCCTCACCGATAACACTACGGCGCACTCCCAACAGATATCTCATATAGTCCTTATCAAACTCGGGGTGGCCCTGAAAGGTAATCACTCGGCTACCAATTACCATCCCCCCACAGGGACAGAAAGCATCACCGGTAAAAGTAACCGCACCCGGCGGCAGTTCCACCACCTGGTCCTGATGGCTGTAGAGCAGAGAAAACTCCCCTAGCGGCACCTGCATCCAGTCGCAGCGCTTGAGAACATTCATTTTTCTCACCCCGACACCCCAACCCTTATCAGATTTGGCAACACCACCTCCCAAGGCCTGGGCAATAATCTGATGCCCAAAACAAAAACCCATCAACGCAATATCATCTTCTACTACTGAGCGAATAAATACTTCCAGATTAAGCATCCAGGGCTCGCGCCGATAAGCGCTGGCCTTGCTGCCGGTGACCAGGTAAACATCATTTTCTTGAATATTAGCGGGAAACTCGCCATTTTGTACCCGATAAACCCGATAACTAAATTCACTATGACTACCATCAAAAAATCGCTGAAACATACGCGGATAGTCACCAAAATTGGCCACCACTGCATCACTCAAAGTATCACAATATAAGATTCCCAAACGTATTATCATTTTTATTTAGCTCTGAATATTACTCACTGCACACACCCTATTGAATAGGCGCCAATAGACGTGCCAATTTAACAACAAACTGAAACCACAGCGGTTTTGCCAATACCTGTTGATAATCAATCTCATCACTGTGGATAAAATCCTCCTCCAGCATAGTAGCAAGTTGATTGGCAAAATGCTGATCCCTGACAATAATATTCGCTTCAAAATTAAGCCTAAAGGAGCGATTATCCATATTGGCACTACCCACCGAGGCCAGGTCATCATCTACCAGGATGACTTTTTGATGCAAAAAACCTTTGTTGTAACGAAACAACTTTATACCCGTTTGCAAAGCCTCACGCAGATAAGCATGGGAGGATAGCTGAACCAGCAGATTATCGGCTTTTTTGGGCAACATAATACGCACATCAACACCACGCAGAGCGGCCAACTGCAGGCAATGAATGGTTGAAGGGTCAGGAACAAAATAAGGACTGATAATCCACAGACGCTGACGTGCGCTACTGATAACTTGCTGAAAGGCCAGCTCGCAGGTTTCCAGCACATCGGCAGGTCCAGACGCCATCACCAAAGCATGCTGATTTTCGTCCACCATAATCTTCGGTTGCCAGTTCAGCTTAAGAATTTTCTCTCTCGCCCAATACCAGTCTTCCATAAAAGCCACTTGCAGACTAATCACCACCGGGCCTTGAATTTTCACCTGGGTATCACGCCAGGGAGAGAATTTTTTATCCCGCCCAAGGTATTCATCACCGACGTTAATGCCACCAACAAACCCCTGCAAACCATCGACGATGAGGATTTTACGGTGATTGCGAAAATTAAGCTGGAAACGATTTTTCCAGCCCTTGGTGCTATTAAAGGGGTAAATCTCCACGCCCGCATCATTCAGTTGCGATAGATAAGTTTTCGATAATTGGAAACTGCCAATCTCATCAAATAAAAAATAGATGGCAACACCCTCTGCAGCTTTTTCACAGAGCAGTTGTTTAAGCTGATTTCCTATCTGATCATCCCTGACAATATAAAATTCCAGTAAGACGTAATCTTTTGCCTCTGCGATTGCTGCAAACATAGCCTTAAAAGTCTGCTCTCCGTCGATCAGCAGATCAATTCGGTTTCCCTTGGTAAAAGGTGATTGGACTATTTTTTCCAGCGCCCCTGCCTGCTTTGTGACAAGACAAGGCTTCAGATTTTTAAGCACCCGGGCAATTTGCAGGCGAACACCCTGCTTCTCCAATTTACGTGCTTTCACATAGCCACGAAATTTACGCCGACCAAATACCCAATAAAGCGGCACGGTCAATAGCGGCATACTGATCAGGGCCACCGCCCAGGCCGCTGCGCCCTGGGCGGTGCGCGTTTTATAGATCGCCTCCACCGCCGAGGCCAGCCCCAGCAGCGCCACCAGCAGATAGACCAAGCTCAGCTGCCAAACTTCCTCTTGTGGATTTAACCAGCTATCAATCATGGTTATTAGTCATAGCAATCTCATGCGTGCTCAAGGGAAACGGATCAAAACAGACTATTTATTATTATGCAGGAGCATTCCATAAAGCCAGAACTTGTTTGCCTCAGCAAGCGATTAGCCCATTACCAACGAAATAATTGACGCTTCCTTAGCATTGGACTTGCCGTTATGCTTGAGTTCTGTGGCCAATAACGAAAAAAGCACGCCAACAAATAACAAGTTGCTGATCATGCCTTCAAAGAAAATACGCTTTTTAATACTCGGATTGATACTGCTGAGCCTCAGCGGCTGCACACGCTTTGTCTACAATTATGCCGACTGGTTGATTAGCTGGCATGTGGGTGGGTATATAGATTTTACCCGCAGCCAACAACGGGTGTTTGATGATTTTGTAGACGAGCAACTGGCCTGGCACCGAAAACAAGAGCTGCCTCGCTATAGCACCTATCTGGAAAGCCTCTACAACGAACTGCAGCAGCCAATGACGCCACAGCAGGTGGAGTTGCGCTTTGATGAATCCCTTGACTTCTGGCAAGCCATTTTTATTAAAGCCATGCCGGAAATGAACGACATTTTCCTGCAGCTTTCCGATCAGCAAGTCGACGACTTTATCGCCAAACTGAGTATCGAGCAGAAAGAGCTCGAACGTGACCATAAGAAGAGATCTGCAGAGAAAAACATCAAAATACGATCTAAAAACATGGAAAAAGGACTAAAACGTTTTATCGGCAAACTAAATGATGGGCAACGAAAACAGATCGATCAATGGAGTCGCGCTACTAGTGGCATTTTTGCCTCCTCCATCGAGCAGCGCAAAAACTGGCAGCAACAGATTAATATTACCTTTCGAGAACACCGGGGCAATTCGCAGCTTTTCTCCAAGGAGGCCACTCAGCTCTTTATTTACCCCGACAGCTATTGGGATGATGCCTATATGCAACGTATCGAGAAAAATCGCCAGATCACTTTTATACTGTTTAGCGATATACAACAATCACTTACAGCAAAACAGCATAAAAAACTCAACAAAACACTTAAGGGCTACTTAAAAGACCTCCGAATTCTACATCAGCGCTGACTTTAAGGTATTGCTGAAGCGTTCTCGGACACTGAAAAAACCACACTAAAGAGAGGAGTATCCACTGAAGCAGGCTTGATTTATACTGGCTCAAAACAATAACAAGGGACTTGTTCACATGGCCACCAGAACCATTTCGGTACCACCCGAACTCGAATCCTTATTTTCGGAATCCGAAAGACGGGTTGCTGAATTTTTTTCTGATCATAGCTGGGACCCCACTCAGGGCCGCATTGAGATTGCTGGCTCGCGTTATATTTTAATCCGTGGAGCAACGCTATCGGTCGAATTTTTCCAGTTAATACGCTCACTTTACGGCAGTGACAGAAAAGCCGATGCCGATCTGTTTTCATCCAATTCGCTGTACGACATCGGACACAACCTGGGCAAGGGTGATGCGCGCCGTTTTCAAAGCCAAACAGCTCTGACTAACCCAGTCAGTAAATTGTCAGCGGGCCCCATACATCTTTCCCATGCCGGCTGGGCTTATCTGGATATCCTTCCTGAATCATCACCCACGCCCGATGAAAATTTTGTCTTATATTACAAACACGACCATTCCTTTGAAAGTGATGCCTGGTTAGAGGCACAGGAACACAGCGAGTATCCGGCCTGCATGATGAATGCCGGTTATTCCACCGGCTGGTGTGAAGAAAGCTTTGGCATCCCACTGGAAGTACAGGAAATTACTTGTCGCTGCTGCGGCCATGACAACTGTTTTTTTATTATGGCGCCCGCCGATAAGCTTGAAGTGCGCATTGAAGAATTCTTACGCAAGCATCCGGAAGTTCGCCAACACTATCACGGCATAAATCCGCATTACACCAGTGAGAGCATCTCCCCTAACAAGCCACTGACCAACCATCAGCGTGAGGCCTTCGACGCAGGCCATGAACTGCTTTCCCATGCTCGCAAACTGGATGCAGCTCAGAATGCCCTGCAAACCACGATTAACGAGCTGCAGGCGGAAATCAAAGAACGTAAAAAAATCGAGAAAAAACTCAAACAACTGACCAGTTATGACACTTTAACAGGTTTGGCCAATCGCAATTTATTTGAAGATACGGTGACCCGCGCTATCAGCTCCCACCAGCGACTTTCTCATAGCGGCGCACTTATGTTTATCGACCTTGACCACTTCAAGAAAGTCAATGAATCGATTGGGCACAGCGCCGGTGATCAGCTACTGGTCGAAGTCGCCAAGCGGATTCAATCCGTGGTGAGACCAGAAAACACCCTCGCTCGACTCGGCGGAGATGAATTCTCCCTTTGGTTTGAAAACATCAAAAGCATGCATGCGGTTGCCAAGGTAGCTCGCACCATTATCGCCGTTCTCGATAATCCTATTCCCCTGCAACAACAAGATATTGTTATTACCCCAAGCATCGGAATCGCCTTGTTTCCAACCGATGGTAATGATACGGAAGAGTTGATGCGCAACTCACACACCGCCATGTACCACGCCAAACAACTGGGACGAAATAACTTCCAGTTTTTTGCCCATCAAATGAATGAAAAAGCACGCCATCGACTTAATCTTGAAGCCATGCTGCGCCAGGCTATCGAAAAAGATGAGATTAAGCTGCACTATCAGCCCAAGGTTAATCTTAAAAGCGGACGCATTACCGGCGTAGAAGCCCTTGCTCGCTGGACGCATTCAGAAATGGGGGCGATCAGCCCTGTCGAGTTTATTCCGCTGGCCGAGGAAACCGGACTGATCATTCCTCTCGGACAATATATTCTGGAAGCCTGCTGTAAATTCACCCGCCGCCTGCTTGATGATGGCGTAGAATTCGGTAAAGTCGCTATCAACCTCTCCCCTCGGCAGTTTCGCCGTGAAAACCTGGTTGAAAATATTGCCGCGACATTGGCACATTATGAAATTCCAGCCCAGCGCATTGAATTGGAAATCACCGAAAGCGCCCTGATTGACGATCCGGAACAGGCACTTGAACTACTGACAGGAATAAAAAATTTAGGTGTACAACTCGCCATTGATGATTTTGGCACAGGCTATTCTTCCTTAAGTTACTTACAAATGTTTCCCTTGGACACTTTAAAAATTGACCGCTCCTTTATTGTTGGCCTGCTTGATGGCAAGCAGTCATTGCCCGCCTCGATCGTCAACCTTGCACATAACCTGAATTTAAACGTGGTCGCTGAAGGCGTTGAACAGGCAGAGCAACTCCACGCATTAAAAAATATGAACTGTAATGAGATACAGGGTTTCTTCTATGGCAAACCAATGCAGGAGGAGGAGTTAATTCAATTTCTTGCCAAACAAGAACAAGGCGAAGCCTTGATGTCCTAAGTATGACGCCAGAAAGGCTATCATATTTTCCTTCGCACACAGGGAAAACAAAACAGTTCGCTGAATTGCTAATAACAATTTAAACTAACGTCTATCTAAATTGGATCTACACTTAGTTTAAAGCATCCAGGGCTTTAACTTAGAAAAGGGGGATTTCTGTTGAGTTCCCCCTTTATTTTCCCTCCCCTATAATTATCGTCTTTTTTATCCTTCGCTTGTCCGCAAATCAATTCTTCCTAAACCAAACTTTTGTAACGCTACCTGTAATATTAAAGCTGTGTAACTATCACCAATTAGAAGGCTTGTTCTAAAAATACTGTCTATTATTATCAATAATATCAGTAAATATTTTCTGTTGAGCAGTATGAGGGTTATTTATGGCTACGTCACAAATTCTGGTTATCATCGATCCTACACGGGAACATCAGCCTGCGTTACAGCGAGCGATAGTCGCCGCAAAAACACTCGACTATAGCGTTCATCTGTTTGCCAGCATCCATGAAGAATCTGACTGCAACTCAAAACATTCTAAAAACACCTTTGTTCAGCAATGCCTTAAGCAACAACGTGAAAAGCTTGAAGCCTTGGCAGAAGAAGCACGTAGCGGTGGCATTCTTGTTAGCACCGAAGTCGATTGGGATAGCGACTGGACAAATGCCGCGATCAGAGCCAGCATGCGTAACAATAGTAATATCCTGTTCAAATCCACCTTTAAACACTCACTGACCGAGCGCGTTATTCGCAAGACAACCGACTGGACTATATTACGTAACTGTCTTTGCCCGGTACTGCTGGTTAGAGAAGACACAAGGTGGGATAGCCATAAGATACTTGCTGCCGTCAGTGTGGAAAACACTGACAGCGCCCACAAAGAAATTAATCAAACGATTATCGACCTGGGGCAAAAAGTCGCTAAGAGTTACGACTCAGAAGTTCATTTTATCAATGCTTACAACGACTCTTTGTCACACCCCGATGCGAATTATCTGGCGAAAGAGTGTGGCGTACCAGACTCACAAATTCATATGAAGGTTGGGGCTCCCGAAGATGCCATCGTCGACAAAAGCAAAGAACTGGCCGCCGACTTGATCGTGATTGGTACCGTTGCCCGCAGCGGCGTTGCCGGCTGGATAAGTGGTAACACAGCAGAAAAGGTGCTTGATCGGGTCGAATGTGACGTACTTGCACTCCCCTAAGAGCCCGGGTAGAAATTAATTCACACTTGTGACCTAAGCATCGACTTCCTCTCTTAGCTCGATGCAGGCTCCAGTTGGATCGTACATAAACAAAGACCTTCGCCTGTCTTTAACGCTCCCTGTTTGCCACTGACAAGGAGCAAAAACACCGTCTATTCTTTCCGATTGTAAATACTCATAAGCCTCCTGCACATCAGCAACAACAAAAGCCAGACAACTGATACCCATATGATTGGCTTTTTTAAATGGCTGACCCTGCGCCTCTGGCTGTTGCCACTGCTGTAGTACCAGGCCAAAACGGTTTGCTGCTGTTTCTGGCAAATTCATCTGCACCGATATGACCTGTCCAGGCTTGCGTCCATCGAGTAGCTGTGGCGCCACACCCAAGCGCTGCACGGGGCCTGGCTGAAGATCAAACAATACGTTATACCAGGCTATGGATTTGGCCAAATCCTCACAATTAAGCACTAAATAGCCAGCAGTAGTACTGCCGCTACGCTCCACCAACTCAACGAGACAGCCGTTGGGGTCACGGCAATAACACCACCTCAGCCCCGTTGGCTGATCACAATACAGCTCGCTAAGCGCCGCTGACTGTCGATCTAGCAACTGTTGATAGAGCCAGTCGAGATCAGACACATAAAAAGCCAGGCGGGCATAACCCAGCTGATGAGGAATGGCCGGCACCTCTCCCCAGGAAGGAGGCTGAAGCCATTGCAGTAGGCTCAGGGCGGTCTGCGCCTCACCTGCCCCTGCTCTCATTTGATGACTCAGGCATTGCACCTCACCCGCCAGTCCCAGGCCGTCACCACTTTGCACAGGGCTCAGCACATCAGAGCTTTGATGCATGCCGAGCAGCCGATAGAACTCTTTAGTGCAAGCCATATCTGCACAGTTAATACTGACCTCAGAAATGTCCAATATACTTATGGCCATGCTCGCCCCCAAAGGCATCAATAAAGTAAGCGCTTATTCTACAAACTTTTAGCCCATCCGTCCTAAATCCAGCCTCAATACTTGCTAGCATTTATGGCACAGTAAAGCCGGCACCCAGTGGAGCAGCCAACTCCTACGGATGATTTATCGCCTCCTGTAGTCTTCAGGCACTACACACTACTCATTGTTTTGCCCTTGAAGATCCACACCGTAAGGTCATTGTTAATTTCTCGTTACCTGACAGGCATTGGCCTGATGGCATTTTTATTAAAAGGCATCGCTATTAAATCAGTGTTAGCCTCGGAGAGTCTCCCGTAATTAAAATAAAAACAATTGCAGGGTAGAATATAATACACTCGTCACATAAAAAAACAGTTCATCCCAAATTACGGATTATAATTTGACGTGTTAAATTTATTTAAAGCTCGCCCCCTTATCGATCAAAGCAGCGCCGATTGGATTTTTGACACTTACGCCTGGGCGCTAGAGTACTTTGATAGCAATGATTTTTTTACGCGAAGCCGCTTGATTCAACCCAGTAATGAATTTTTTCCTGGCAGGGTCGATAGTGTGCATGCAAAGGCAGAAAACATCTTTAATGCTACACTTAGCCATGCCGGGCTTAGTCATTGGCCGCTGGTATTACAAGCACCAGAACAGTTTCAAAACTCAGCGACTCCGTTGTTAAATATTCAATCTTTTGAGCGTAACTCTGGCAAGTCTAAGCTGCCATCGCTAAAGACTGATCAGCCTTTGCACTTAAGCTATAATCCGCAACAAACCCTAAAACCCGAAGACCTGTCATCAAGCTTCGCACACAACATTGCTCAGCAGCTCGCCTTTCAGTCACAGATTTTACCGCCTGGTGGCTCCGACTATTTTTTAGAAGGCACAGAAGTACTGGCTATATTTTTAGGTTTCGGTGTGATGTTCGCAAATTCTGCTTATACTTTTCGAGGCGGCTGCGGCAGCTGTTATAACGCTCAGGCTAATCGTCAAGCCACCTTAACTGAAAATGATGTAATGTTTTCCCTGGCACTTTTCTGTCGCCTAAAAGAAATACCCGGCAGCGAGGCAACTCGCTTTTTAAAGAAACATTTAAGAAGCAGCTTTAAGCAGGCAACAAAGCAGATAAACGCTCAGCCACAAGAAAAGCTGGACAAATTGTTGGCGTTTAAAAAATATTAAGGACTTGAGCCAAAACCGTAGGCCGAAAAACCCAAGTACCTTGCTGCACCCTGCACCCTACACCCTGAAGCCCTTTTTATATTTGATTGACACACAATCCCCTAATGAATTAAACGCTCCAAAGTATCCCTTAAACAATCAACACGCTCCTGAGCAAGCTCGGCTCTCTCTCGCACCTGCTGCACTTTTTCAGCACTCTCTTCCAGCGCCTCCTGGGTGCCCAGTCGCTCTGGCCAACTCCAGCATTCAGCAATGATGGGCAGCTGCATGTTCCGCTCCGAAATACGTTCTTGCAGTGACAGGCTATCTGCCATCAAAGCCATAATATTGCCATAACTGTAGGTCAGCTGCCTTTTAACACCCTGCATTATCTGTAATATAAGCACGGGAACATCGGCCCTTACCAGCACTTCGTCAAACGTTGCTCCATTCAGAATTTGTAATTTTGCCTGAGCAACAACGTCCATATTTTCTTCTATATTCAGATAATCAGCTACCGCCTTTAAGGCCTGGCGATTATCGTTTTCTTTCAGCGCATAAATAATCTGATGGGCAGACTCAAAGTTGTTTTCAACAATAGATAAATCATCATCGAGATCATCAAGACTCTCATTCAGCGCTTGCATATAAGCATCATTGACCTGATACAAACCGAGTGGTTCAAGAATCTTGCCAATTATCGTGTGGGGCATAACACTCTCCTTGCAGGAAACGGCTCATCAATATCCCGGAAGTGTAATGCTAATTAAAGCTGCAGAATTGAGCCAAGATTATACCGAAGCTTTGAGCCCACTACTTATGACAATGTTATCTAAGGCGGCAAGTGCGGGGAGAAAATACGAGCCCGCGCTGTTTAACACATAAAGCGTCATTAATATTTAAGTCGTTCGGCGCATTATAATATTTCATCTGTTTCTCATTTGATCGCAATTGGTGTCCAATTCCTACAATTATGCGCATAAAGTTCAGTGCGAAAATGAACACCGTGAGAGGCAACTTTGTGCCAATTTCTGCCGGTCAGAAACAGGTAATCTTGCTGCTACACAGCACAAAATATTTCTCGAAAGTAATCCTAACGCTGACAGAAGGTGCGCGCGTTAGCGTGTCGCCTTGCTGTGATTGTTAGAAGCTGGCTGCTCGAGGCGTTCTGCAAGCCAAATTTTTATGATTGACTGCCTAGTTACTCCGAGGCGGCTAGCTTCCCTGTCTAGGGAGGTAATCATCCAAGTAGGGAAATCGACATTCACTCGCTTCTGTTCTTGGAGAGGGCGGCGCACCTTGGATAAATCAAGGGCGTGAGTGATGTCTTTGCCATTATCAAAGTCAGAGTCAAATTTCTTAGCTTTCATAGATTTCTACCTCTTCTACTCTAGAGCGGCGGACGGATATGATTCGGATGTTGCCCCCTCTTGGGGTTACAACAGCAGACCAATGCATATCCTTGATGCGACCAATGACGAGGAATCTTGGTTCATCAGTGGTTTTCGCTGGTATTTCAAGGAGATAGGAGTCATTCAAAAGCTCTTTGGCGGCAACAAAGTCAATACCATGCTTATCAAGGTTTGAAAGACTCTTTCGCTCATCAAATTCAAAATCAATCATGGTATAAAAAATATACCATTATGGAGCTGGGTGCAACGAGAAGATAAGGACAGGCACTCAAATATTGAAAGATAAATCATCATCAATGATCATCTAGATCTCTCAGTCAGCGCATGCATATAAGCATCATTGACCCGGTATAAGCCCAGGATTTTTCCAATTATATGTGGGGCATAACGCCCTCCTTGCAGGAAACTGCTCACCCATACCCTGGAAGCATAATGCTAATAAAAGCCACAGAATTGAGCCAAGATTATACCGAAGCTTTGAGCTTGCTACTTATGAGAATGTTATCTAAGGCGACAAGCGCGGGGAGAAAACACGAGCTAGCGCTGTTTAGCACATAAAGCGTCATTAATATTTAAGTCGTTCGGCGCTTTATAATATTACATCTGCTTCTCATTTGATCGCAATTGGTGTCCAAATCCTACAATTATGCGCATAAAGTTCAGCGTGAAAATGAACACCGCGACAGGCAACTTTGTGCCATGAACAGCCGGTCGACGACGCAGATATTCAACGTCCGCTCTATTAGTTTTTAAAAAAGTTCTACTGCGTATATTTGAGTGATTCAAAAGACCGCTTTTTCCACAATGCAGCCGGTCGTCAAAAATGAACACATCTCGCACTGCTAAAAAAGCTGCCGTTCACAATCATTATTAAAATTTGGGCTGTGAGAGTCTGCTTATGTTAAGGGTTATCCGATAGCTGCCTGTCATTGAAGGTCTGGCAATAGCTCTTCAGTGCCAGGAGCGGTCATTCCGCAAGGTAGATAATTAAGGAGAAACTGAAGACTTCCTGGGGGCGTTTTTACCTAGCTATAGACAAAAAAAACAAAATAAAACCCGCCGAAGCGGCCTGATCACTGGACTTAGTTGTCTGCCCTATCGATCCCATCACCGGGGGTGACCTAACCGCGCAAGTTTCAAATGCGAGAGTGAGTCTCACAATTATTGGTCTTCCAAATTCATAGTGGGCTGGGTTGTGGCTGGCCTCCAAAGCCAGATGCCACCACCCCAACCGTCAGTGTTGTTAAACCACCCGACACTGTGAGTCTCATCGGGAAGGTAGCTAAAAGAGGCCGTGTAAGGGTCTTCTCCAGCCGGTGCAGGATCCCGCACCATGCCGGCCAGGATTGCGATATCTACGGGACAATCGCCAAAACACACCGTGATGGTCTTGAAATCCTTGGAAATAGCCACGCCCGCTTGTTCGTCCTCCCTCTCTTGGAAAGGCCCTGTAAAGGGCGGGTTTACCCCGTAGGCATTGAATAAGGCACTAACCTCATCAATAGATGCCCACGTGTAGCCGGTCAAGTCAACTGTGCTCCCCGGCAGAGTGCCAGAGCAAACCCCAGAAGGACAAACCGCATTAACCTGATCGTAGGAATAGTCTAAAAAATCTACAGGTTGAAGCCATTCTTTGCCGTCACCAGGAATAGTGTCCGGGATAAGCTTAAATATAGGCATCAGGTAAAACGTCTGAGAGGAAGCGATGAGTGCTTCGATTGCTTCGTCCCCCTCTGCAGCTTCTGCCGATATTACGCATGCTGGATCGGTAGAGTCTCCGCAAAAGAAACCAAAACCCGAGTTCCACCTTTCAAGCGCCCAACCTGAATTAGGAATGGCTGTGAACGTCTCTGTGTAACTCGTATCGTTCACCTGATGAATACAAATAGTGCCCTCAAGGCATGTACCCGAGCCGATTGACTGTACTTCTCCACCCTCTACAACAACCACTGCAAGTTTGCACCCTGCAATCACTCCAACCACACTTGCTAATACTAGAAACTTGATCGCTTTCATCATCGTCATGACGATATCTCCCCATTAGTCAGCCTCGTACATGTCAAAGATAAAGGCCTTTCAGACAACAGTATTTGATCTGTATTAATATGCACGTATTTATAGTAAGGTTATTTTGAGATATGAAACCTCCTTTTTATGTGGTTTCTTTAACATTTGGAAGAACAAGCTGACTGTGAAACCAGCAATCATCGATAGTCTAGAATTGGCACGAAGCCGGATTTTTTTCTTATGAAAATATACGAACAGTCCTCCTTCAACAGCGAAGCCTACGATTTTTTATAAACGGCATCGAGCAGCAGCTTTCTTAGAAATATTCGAGAAATACTTCTCTGGAGACAGTCTACTTACTAAGCTAATTTCTAAAAATCAGTTCGATGTTCCAATGACGGCACACACTTGCCCCTTCAATTCGGTTTTAGACCGCCAGCTTTAGAGCACCGCCTCCTCTTCCATTCCAATAAAACAAAAATTGCTCTACTGTCTGCTACCTGGAAACATTTCTTGGAAAGTGATTTTCACGACCGACCGTTTTGGGCACTTTACAGACATTATATGTGTGAAATGAAACTTTATGTGATAGTCATTACTAGGCAATATTCGTGGCGCGCATCAACAAACTATCTGCATCGATGCCTTCCTGGCTCAGCAATCTCAATAAGTCACTTTTCGGCAGTCGCAGCTCCAATTCACTGCTACCATCATCCTGATAGAGTTCATTCAATACCGCTGCCTGCTCATATAATTTGGCTCGCAGACGGCCTTGCTGCAAACTTAAGGGCAGGCGCAGATGTAATATCTCCTCACCGAGAAGCTCCGACAAAGCCTGCATCAGCAAGTCTACGCCTAAGCCATTTTTTGCCGACAACCATACCCGCTCGACCTTGCCTGATTCATTTCGATCCAGACGCGGCTGCATGCCATCGATTAAATCAATTTTATTATAAACCTGCAGGCAGGGAATTTTATCAGCTTTGATTTCCGTTAATACTGCCTCCACTTGCTCGATATTATCCAGCCGTTCGGAATCTGGCGCATCGATAATATGCACTAATAAATCAGCCTCGGCAGCCTCCTCCAGCGTTGCCTTGAAGGCTTCAACCAGCTTATGGGGCAAGTGGCGAATAAAACCCACGGTGTCAGCCAATACAATAGGGCCGGCATCAGGCAGCTGTAATCGCCGCATGGTTGGATCAAGAGTAGCGAAAAGCTGATCGGCGGCGTAGACCTTAGAGTCCGTCATGAAATTAAACAAAGTAGATTTACCGGCATTGGTATAGCCGACAAAGGAGACTGAAGGAATCTCGGCACGCTTGCGTGCCCGGCGACCCTGCTGACGCTGTTTATGGACTTTATCGAGGCGACCAAGAACTGATTTGATGCGTGCGCGCAACAGCCGTCGATCCGTTTCCAGCTGGGTTTCACCTGGCCCGCGCAGACCAATACCGCCTTTTTGTCGCTCCAGGTGAGTCCAGCCACGAACCAGTCGTGTTGATGCATGGCGTAGCTGAGCCAACTCCACCTGCAGCTTTCCCTCATGGGTACGCGCTCGCTGGGCAAAAATATCAAGAATCAAACCGGTACGATC
>JAUXDF010000403.1 GCA_030618505.1 Spongiibacteraceae bacterium
GCTGCACGGAACGGTTATCCCGCGTAAAAAGACGCTGCCCCAGCTCTTGCTCAAGCCGCTGTATTGCACGTGAAACAGCGGAAGGTGTCATATGACAAACTTCGGCTGTTTTTGCAAAATGCAGCGTGTCCGCCAGGGTGACAAATAGCCTTAATAATTTTGCATCCATCGCGATAGTTCCGATATTGCATAAAACGCATCGTTTTATCTCATTTATATCATTTTAAGCAATCGTCGTTATAAGGTAAAGTCACGCCACTGTTTTTTCCTGCTCATTGTGAAACCCAATGACAGGTAGCAATACAAAGTAATTATCTAACCCTAACTAGTGCCTAACCAGAAACCGGAAGTTTTCGAAAATTAAGTCCGCTCCTGGCCAACGCAAATCTAGCTTCTAGGCCTTTTCAAGGCCTTTAAGTCGCAAGATTTGCGTTGGCCAGGATCTCTTTGTCTAATTTCTGGATGGGCACCAGTTAGTTGCAGTTGTGAGTCATTGGCAGTGCCTGGGTTGTTCGATGACACCCTTCCATTGTCGCGTAAGTATTTTTAATTGTTTGCAGTCAATTGCGCTATTACCGTCAATATGTAGCACTTTTAGCGCATTAATTGTAAACAGTTGTGTTATATCGCCTAGTTGGTTGTTGCTCAGGTAGAGTGTGTGTAGTGCTTTTAGTGAGCCGAGTATTTCTACATCTGAAATGTTGTTATCGTTGAGGTTTAATTGTTCGATAGCGCTAAATAGCCCAATTCCCTCCAGCTTTCCAATCCCCGCATTGCTGCAAGTTATACTTTTTAATTGCTCTGGACTGGAGACCTGCTGATCCTCAATGGTTTGCTGTATACAGAGCTGTAGAGCAGCATCTGCCATTTGAAAATCCGTAAATAACAAGGGTGGAGAGTAGACCACGGTTTCATTTACGGTAAAGCGGTATTGCCCGCAGGCGCTTAGTAATAGTAGGACAGATAGAGCGATGAGTACTTTTTGTATCATGTCGAAAATCATTTGTTGAGTGTTAGATTTTGTGCGGTGCTTTATTTTGAGTTGCACATTAAGTCATTTAATTGCGGTTAATACCACAAAAAAACCCGCTTAATTGATATATTTTTATTTGTCAAGAGATTATCCATATTTTTGTTTGTTTTGTGCTGGTCGTCAGGTTTTTCTTCGGTATAATGCCAATCTCGGCAGGTTTGCAATCTTCTTGTTATGGCATCTTTGATGCGGAAAAAAGCGCATTAAGCTTTTCGATGCTAAACCCCTATGGGGTTTTTCGGTGCCATATGATGAGCTCTGTATATTTTTTAATGAAGGAACTATGGGTTTAACGAAGGAGCTATGAGTTTAAAAATCAATCAGTCAGGTGTGACAGGGAAGGGGTTTTCCGGGCTGGGCGTTTCACAAAGAGGCAATATGCGCTTTTTCGAAAAAGCGCTACGTGAGCACTGGCGCTTAGGGCAAAATATTGTTCTATGCTGGTCTGCGACGGAAAAAGGCGTACTGCTGCTTTTCGTGCCTCATTATTTTCTTTCCTATTTTACTGAAAGCCTTAACGAAGGTCAGACTACTGATCGCATGCAGGCTCTTAATGGCAAGTTTATCCGCCAGTTAATCTCTGGACAACGGATGATGAGCGATGAGGATCTTTATGGTACCGCTCGTCGCTTTGAGTTGAACCCTACCTTTATTGAGTTGCCTGTGCCGATTTTCCAGGATCCGGCGGCGATGGATGCTGTGGATGAACTGGTAAAACGTTACAGTATCAGTTATGTCGAAAGCCGTGCGGTAATGCTTTTGGATATCGTCGATTTTTCGCTGTTTTCTCCTTTTGAGCAGACCAGTCAGCTGAATAGTTTGTCTTATTCGCTTAACTCTGCCTATAACAAAATGTTGCAGGCGAACATCAATATTGATTTTGCCCGCACGACTACCGGGGATGGCTTTTATATCTGGAACCGGGAGTTGGGGCCGCTGGCCAATGTTCATCTGTTCCATTTTATGTTGCTGGTGATTGCCGATAATGCGATAGCCAAGCGCAAATCCCAGGGTAATACCGTGCCGGTGATCAAGTCCGGTTTTCATATCGGCAGCCACTATGAGTTTTACCAGGCGGAGGGTTTAAACCCGACCATGTTCAGTTACATTGTTGGTGATGTGACTATCGAGCTGGCGCGCATGCTGGATAGCGCACAGCCGGGGCAGATTTATATTGGCGATTTTCAGACTAAAGTACCGACCTCTTTTCGAGAGGGTGCTTACCTTCTTGATGTGGATACTGCGCAGTTTGTTGAGCGAGTTAAAAAATTGAATGATCTCAAGGGAGTAGAGATCGCGGATGAAAAAACCGAAGCGATATTAAGCTACTTGACCGGAGAAACCGGAGCATCAGGTGGAGAAAGTATTCGAAAATTTCGCATAACCGACAAGCACGGAAAATCTCGTTTTGCCTATAATTTGCGCATCAACATCTATCGCCAAGGGCAGGAGCCAATTATTTTGGGTATGCAGGATAGTTATTTGCCAAAACCTCAGTTCAATCGTGAGCGTGGTTTTTTAAATACGAATTTTAATACAGCCAATGTCCAGCCGAAAAATAAACGACGTCCCGTGGTTAAAACCTGATCGTGAGACTGTTCGTTCAGGTAAAAGACCCCTCCCTGCAGTTGATCGCTCAGCAGATCGCCGCTGAGATTGATGTTCCTCTTTCTTTTGATGAAATAGCAATGCCCGATATGGACTACTGCTTGCAGCTTAGTCATGAGGGGCTATCACTTTGTCAGCCCGGGGAAAAAAATAGTGGCTTGGTGAGGGTGGACTTTGAGAGTGGGGCGGCAAATCACAGGCGCTTGTATGGTGGTGGAAAGGGACAGCAGATAGCAAAGGCGGTGGGCGTAAAAGCCGGCGTGGTACCGACGGTGCTCGATTGTACGGCTGGTTTGGGCAGAGATGCCTTTGTTCTGGCCAGTCTTGGTTGTCAGGTTTCGATGATTGAGCGCCACAATGTGGTACATGTGCTGCTGCGAGATGGGCTTGAGCGGGCAGCTGCTAGTGCGGATCCCGAGCTGCGTAATATTATTCTACGCATGAAACTGATGGCCGAGGATAGTCTGAGTTTATTGAATGACGAGCCTGCAGGGGGTGATGCAGATAATTATGATGTTATCTATCTTGATCCGATGTTTCCTGCTCGTAGCAAAAGTGCATTAGTAAAAAAGGAAATGCGCTTTTTTCATGATCTGGTCGGAAACGATGCTGATGCCGATCAACTGCTGGGCCTGGCGCTGGAAAGGGCGAAGCATCGTGTGGTGGTAAAGCGGCCGGGCAAGGCTGAGAATCTGGCAGGCCAGGCCCCCAGTTATTCTTTAGGCGGTAAGTCA
>JAUXDF010000396.1 GCA_030618505.1 Spongiibacteraceae bacterium
GCACATTGCTGGAATCCATATTTCTGTCCGCGACTCTCGATGGACACTGGATGCGTAAAAACTTGAGAACTATCACTGCTCGTTATTTTGATGCCGATGTTTTGCGAGTAAAAGGAAAAATATACGACAGATACCACTGCGAGCGCATTTAATCTGCATAGAAAGAAATAAGCAGACTCCTTTTAAAATCCTAACACTACAGATAATTGGCGGATTTTTCGCCATCAACTGTTCGCTAAAGATCAAAACCAAATCGACGTGACAAAAAGCACGGCTGGAAAAACTCCTGATATGTTGGATGCTGATGTCGTCCATTACTGCTATGGCATACCTGCTTTATGGTGATATAAATCAATAATGCTACATAGTGTGTGGCTTTATTTTTGTGTTTAAATCTGAATGGATTGACATCAGGAAGCCGGAAAGTATACTGCGACGCTTAAGTGACCCCCCTGCGTTGGCGTGCGTGATATTTGACACCTGTCAGCGTCCATTGAGAGGTAGGGCGCCTTTGTTGTAAAAAAGCATTGGGAGCCTGTATTTATAGGGCGTCATCAACTTCGATTAACTGAATGGAACGAAATAATGAGCGCTACATTTGAGCATCCAGTCTACAACTACAAAGTGGTGCGACAGTTCGCCATCATGACGGTAGTTTGGGGGGTTGTTGGTATGCTGGTTGGGGTGATCATCGCGAGTCAGCTTGCCTGGCCTGCAATGAATCTCGACCTGCCCTTTACCCATTTTGGCAGACTCCGCCCACTACATACCAATGCGGTTATTTTCGCTTTCGGTGGTTGTGCTCTGTTTGCAACGTCTTTATATGTGGTGCAGCGTACCATGCAAGTGAGGCTATTCTCTGATGGCTTGGCGGCCTTTGTTTTTTGGGGTTGGCAGCTGGTTATTGTGCTTGCAGCAATTACCTTGCCGATGGGTTTTACAAGCTCCAAAGAGTATGCCGAGCTTGAATGGCCTATTGATATCCTGATTGCCGTTGTCTGGGTTGCTTATGCGGTACTGTTTTTCGGCACCATCATGAAGCGTAAGGTGAAGCATATCTATGTCGCCAACTGGTTTTATGGCGCGATGATTATCACCATTGCGGTGTTACATATTTTCAATAACCTGGCAATTCCGGTCACTCTGACCAAATCCTATTCAGTCTATGCCGGCACCATTGATGCGATGATGCAGTGGTGGTATGGCCATAATGCCGTTGGGTTTTTCCTGACAGCAGGCTTTCTGGGTATTATGTATTATTTTGTGCCCAAGCAAGCGGGTCGTCCGGTTTATTCCTATCGCCTGTCGGTGGTTCATTTCTGGGCTTTGATTTCTATTTATATTTGGGCCGGTGGTCACCACTTGCATTACACCGCATTGCCGGATTGGGCGCAGTCTGCGGCGATGGTGATGTCACTGATTCTATTGGCTCCCTCTTGGGGCGGCATGATTAACGGCGTGATGACACTCTCTGGTGCTTGGCACAAGTTGCGCACCGATCCGATTTTACGTTTTCTGGTGGTGTCTTTGTCCTTCTACGGTATGTCTACCTTTGAGGGGCCAATGATGGCGATTAAAACTGTTAATGCATTATCTCATTACACTGACTGGACCGTGGGGCATGTACACTCCGGTGCCTTGGGTTGGGTGGCAATGGTGTCCTTTGGCGCTTTGTACAATATGATCCCTATCTTGGTTGGTCGTGAGCAGGGGCAGATGTACAGCATTAAACTGATTAATACGCATTTCTGGCTGGCCACTATCGGTACGGTTTTCTATATCGTATCCATGTGGGTTAACGGCATTATGCAGGGTTTGATGTGGCGTGCAGTGAATGACGACGGTACATTGACTTACAGCTTTATTGAGTCTGTTGAGCATAGTCATGCAGGTTATGTGGTGCGCCTGGTCGGTGGGCTTATGTTCCTGGCGGGCATGTTAATAATGGCTTATAACGTGTGGAAAACCGTACGTGGTGAGCAGCTCAATGATGAGATTGCGAAGGCCTAGGGGGAAAACTGATGAAACACGATATTATAGAAAAGAACATCGGCTTGATGATTGTATTGATTCTTGTCGCCATCAGTTTTGGTACCTTAACCGAGATTGTTCCTCTCTTCTTCCTTGATGAGACAACCAAGCCTATCAAGGGACTTAAGCCGTTAAAAGCGGTAGAGCTTGAGGGGCGAGATATATACATTCGAGAAGGTTGTCATGTCTGTCACACCCAGATGATCAGACCTTTCAGGGCGGAAACCGAGCGTTATGGACATTACTCAGTGGCGGGGGAGCACGTTTACGAGCATCCCTTCCTGTGGGGTTCCAAGCGTACCGGGCCTGACCTGGCACGTGTTGGCGAGCGTTATAGTGATGACTGGCACAATGCTCACCTGTTTAACCCTCGTGATGTGGTTCCCGAGTCTAATATGCCGGCATTCCCATGGTTGTTTGAGAATATCGTGGATGGCTCTATTACCGGTAAGAAGATGGCAGCATTACGTGTTGTCGGTGTGCCTTACACCGATGAGGATATCGCCGGTGCCGAGCAAGCCGTAGCGGGTAAGACAGAAGCACAAGCTCTGGTTGCCTACCTTCAGCAGCTGGGTACGCTCTTGAAGAACAAACGGTAGTTGTAATGGATATTAATGATGCGCGTGGTATAGCGACTGTTTGCTCACTGGTAGCCTTTATTGGTGTTATCTGGTGGGCCTTCGGTGCTCGACGTAAAGGGCGTTTTGAGGAAGATGCCAATCTTCCTTTTGCTGATGACCATCAAGATAAGCCAGTCGAGAGCAGCAGCGCGCACAATGCCAATAATTTTGGAGATGAAAGAAAATGAGTATTTTCTGGACCGTATGGATTAGCACTTTTATCTTGGGTTCTATAGCCGGGTGTTACTGGCTATTGAAGGCAGTTCAAAAAGGAGAGCCTGATTCAGATACGAATGAGACGACCGGTCATGTCTATGACGGTATTGAGGAATACAACAACCCACTGCCAAAATGGTGGGTAGGGATGTTTGTTGGCACTATTGTTTTTAGTCTGGTGTATTTGGCTTTATATCCTGGGCTGGGTGCCTATAAGGGTTATTTAGGTTGGACCTCCCATAATCAATGGGAAAAGGAAGTGGCCAAAAACGAGCAGAAATATGCCGCGCTTTATAGCAAGTATGCGGCTGCCTCCGTTGAAGAGTTATCAAAAAATACACAGGCCCTGGAAACAGGACAGCGCTTGTTTGCTAACAATTGTGCGGTTTGTCATGGCTCAACGGCTAGTGGTAGTGTGGGTTATCCTGATCTGACGGACAATGCCTGGTTGTACGGTGGTGATGGTAATATCATCAAGACGTCTATTCTGAATGGCCGCTCTGGCATGATGCCCGCATGGGGTGGCCCTTTGGGTGAGCAGGGTGGGGTAATGAATCGGCGTTGG
>JAUXDF010000147.1 GCA_030618505.1 Spongiibacteraceae bacterium
ATAGAGCTGCGCATTATGGCTCACCTCTCCAAAGATCCTGGTTTGCTGGAAGCCTTTACCGAGGGCAGGGATGTGCATAAAGCCACGGCAGCAGAGGTGTTTGGTGTTGAGCTTGAGCAGGTCACCACCGAAATGCGTCGTAGTGCCAAGGCGATCAATTTTGGTCTTATCTACGGTATGTCGGCTTTTGGTCTTGGCAAGCAGCTGAATGTCGGCCGCAACGAAGCCCAGCAATATATGGATCTTTATTTTGAGCGCTATCCCGGTGTTAAGCAGTATATGGATGATATTCGTGAAAAAGCCCATCAGCAGGGTTATGTTGAAACATTGTTTGGCCGCCGTTTGTACCTGCCGGAAATTAATGCCCGCAACAAAATGCGCCAGGCTGCTGCCGAGCGTACTGCCATTAATGCCCCGATGCAGGGAACTGCCGCTGATATTATTAAAAAGGCGATGATTAGCGTGCATCAGTATCTGTGCGAAGGTGGTGTGGATGCACGTATTATTATGCAGGTTCACGATGAGCTAGTACTGGAGGTGGAGGATTCGGTGCTTGACGAGGTAAGCGAGAAAGTCTGTACTTTGATGACAGCTGCCGCCGAGCTGGATGTGCCGCTGCTGGTGGAGGCCGGCCTTGGGCTAAACTGGGATCAGGCCCATTAAATCTAGCGCTTAGTTTAAGTAAGCAGTTTTTCCTGACAATATTATTGATTCGTTTTGGCGTGATAAAAAATAAAATAAAATGGGAACTAAGCCAAAGCAGACCAGTCATAGTTAGCATGGTAGCAAACCAGAGTTGGTGTAAGAGTCTCCAGGAATGCCAACTGAATTTTGCATGGTGTTATTCCCCCAAATAACACCGTTTTTAACCCCGGCCACCTACTTCCCCTGGGTGGTTGGGGTTTGTTTTTTTTGCATGCCGCGATCGTTAATATTCAGCTTGATTGTGGTCTCTGGTAGGGCGCTTTGCATCGGTAAACCCCCTGCCAACTTAATGTCGATAATAATAAACAAATGGTAATCACAAAAAAGTCTTTATATAGCCCCTTGCAGCTTATATGGGTGATTGTTGAGATGGCCCTCTTGTTATTGTTTAAATGAAAAGCGAAAATAACCCTTGTTAGTTATAAGGTAGTAACTGGTATCTCGCTAAATTTAACGTAACTATTCAGCATAATGAAATAAACATTCTGAACCCACCATTTTCGTCATCCCTGAAGTGTTTTGTCGGGGACCCAGAGTCCTGCAAACTGGATTCCGGCTAAAAGACTACCGGAATGACGAACTTTGTGCCTTTGCTGAATAAGTTACAATTTAACAAGGGTAATCGGCATGGGTGAGCCACAAAAACCAGTAAACAGTAATCGTCGGCGTTTTCTGAAGTGGTCCGGTGCAACATTGGCCAGCACTGGCTTACCATTGTTTCATTTTCGCCTCGCTGATGCTTCGGTGCCGGGTATCAATAAAGCAAAACTGCAGAAAAAGCTTAACAGCTGGGAGGATTTATACCGCCAGCGCTGGGCTTGGGATAGTGTCACCAAAGGCTCCCACGGCTGGGCGAACTGTCGCAGTGCCTGTGAATGGGATCTGTTTGTTAAAGACGGCATTGTCGTGCGAGAAGAGCAGTCGGCCACCTATGAACAGTCAGAACCCGGCGTGCCGGATTTTAATCCCCGTGGCTGTCAAAAAGGTGCTTGTTATACCGAGGTGATGTATGGCCCCAGTCGAGTGACGGTTCCTTTAAAGCGGGTCGGTCCTCGTGGTTCTGGCAAGTGGCAAAAAATCTCCTGGGAAAAAGCGATTGATGAGATTGCCAACAAGATGGCGGATCTGGCAAGCGAGTACGGCCCCAGCACCATTATGCAGGATCTGGGGCCTAACTTTGATCACGGCGGCTCCACGCTCGGTCGATTTAAATTTCTGATGAAAGCCGGTGGCACCTTTGCTGATATGTGGGCAGAGATTGGTGATCTTTGTATCGGTACTGCGATGACCGTCGGTTTTGCCCACACCGGCGGCACCTCCGATGAGTGGTTTCTCTCCGATTATATTGTCGTCTGGATGATGAATCCCTCGGTCACCCAGATCAGTGACGCCCACTTTATCTATGAAGCAAAGTACAACGGCTCTGAGCTGGTGGTGATTGATCCACAATATTCCGCCACTTCTATCCATGCCGATCAGTGGTTACCGATTCAGTCGGGTACCGATGCGGCCTTGGCACTGGCGACGGCGCGGCATATTTTGGCAACTGATCGTGTTGATTGGGCTTATGTGAAAGAGCAAACCGATTTGCCGATACTGGTTCGTATGGATACGGGAGAGTTTCTTCGCGGCAACCATTTGTTAAAAGAGGGCAGTCGTTTACAGCTCTTTATGTGGGACAGCCAGACTAGTCAACCCTGGGCAGCACCGGCCTGTGAAGGTGGTGATAATCCAAAATTAACACTCGATATTGACCCAGCGCTTGATGGTAGTTTTCAGGTAATTTTGCACGATGGTCAGCAAGTGGCGGTTGCTCCGGTCGGTGCTTTGGTCAGAGAGCAGGTCGAGCCCTTTACGATGAAAGCCACGGCAGAAATTACCGGTTTGTCAGAGGCGCAAATTTTTCAGTTCGCCGACGGCTTTGCCAAGGCGGAGCGGCCATTGGTGCTGTCCAGTTGGGGTTCCAACCGTTATGTACACTCGGATCTGATGAATCGGGCGAAGATGCTTTGTCTGGCATTAAGAGGTGCGATCGGCAAACGTGGTGCGGGTATTCATACGGGTGGGTTTTTTGATATGCAGGGTTTTGGTACCCAGTTGCAGCAGGAGCATGATGGCCTTTACGGCAAGCTGGCGATGATAGCCGGGGTGATGGACAGCTCTGATCTTTACAGTCTGGTGGTTGATATCGTCAAGCAGCGTAAGGCGCCGGAAATGTACGCCCACGACATGGCCTCGGCGGGTGAGAAGAAAATAGTCTGTCGCTCCACCATGTCCCAGGAATTTTATAATCACCAGGGAATTAAAGATACGCTGGATAGTGAAGTGGCTAAAATCTACGACCGTCCGCTGGAGGATTATCATCGTGAAGCGGGTGAAAAAGGCTGGAAGGAGGAGATGGATGGCCCGCCGAAAATCTTTTTTACCGGCGGTTCTAACTTGCTGCGTCGTACCAATCAGGGCGGAAAAATGCTTGATACCTTCTGGCCAAAAATCGAGCTGACGGTTGCGGTTGATAAGCGTATGTGTTTTACCGCCATGCACAGCGATTATGTTTTACCGGGTTCTGGCTGGTATGAAAAACCCGGCATTAAATACACCATGTCGTATTCTCCCTATCTGCATTACTGTGATGCAGCGGTACCCGCTTTGGGTGAGTCAAAGGATGAGTGGGAGATTTATTGGCTACTGAGCAAGCGTATTCAAGAAGTTGCCAAAGAGCGTAATATGCCACCGATGGAGGCCTGCGGTAAAAATGAAGTGGATTGGAAAACACTGCATGACCAGTACACCAGTCATGGCACTTTTGGCCAGAAAGATATCGAGAAAGTAAATCAGGCGATTCTGGATGACAGTCCCAATGTTAATGGCGTCACCATTGCTGAGTTAAAAAAGAAGGGGATAGAGAAGTTCTCCGGCACTGGTGAAAATATTCAACCGACCAATCAGTATAATCCTGACTGGAAGGGCGAAGGTGTGCTGACTTCGATGACACTTTTTACCGAGCATAAATACCGTTGGCCGACCTATACCGGGCGCATTCAGTTTTATCTCGATCACCCCTGGTTTATTGACGCGCGTGAAGCATTACCCGCACACAAGGAAAGCCCGAAAGCCGGAGGAGATTACCCCTTTCAGATGGTGTCCTGTCACAGTCGCTGGTCTATCCATTCCACCTGGCGAGATGTGCCAATGTTGCTAAGAATGCAGCGGGGCGAGCCGGCCATGTATGTGAATAGTGATGAGGCGCGCAAGCTCGGTCTTGAAGATGGCGAATACGCAGAGTTTTATAACGATCTTGGCTCGATTATTATGCGGATAAAATATTCCACCATGGTCAGGCCGGGGGTGGCCTACTACTTTCACGCCTGGGAGCCCAATCAATTTCCCAACCACGAGAGTTATAAATGGCTAATACCGGGTATACCCAAACCATTACATATGGCCGGCGGTGATGGTTATGGTCAGCTACATTTTGGCATTAATCATTTTCAGCTTGGCTCCTATGTGCAGGATACCCGCGTGGGTATTCGAGCCATTGATCAGCAAAAAGTGGCGCAGATGCAGCTTAATACATGATGTTTGTAATTTAGCGGGTGGAGTCAGTGGATTACACTTCACTACGGTTAACGAACCGCCCATTGCGGAGCAGCATGATGTGGAGGTGTGGGCTTGGAGGTCTCTAAGCTCCAGCTCCCAAAAACTCTCTGCATGACAATGTGTTAAGCACCTGAGAGCTTGCGGGCGCTCGTTAGGCTATATGCGATACTCCTAGAATAATACAGAATACAAATACCCTGCACTGACCGCCATTGAAAGGATCACAGCTAAAAATGCAATAATCATAGTATTCTTGAAAATTGACTTAAGCAAAATCACTTCCGTTAAACTCGCACCAGCACTGCCAATGATCAAAGCCATGACTGCCCCAAGTCCCATACCCTTAGCGGCTAAGGCTGCGCTTATTGGGATTACCGCTTCTGCACGTATGTACAAAGGAATACCAATAACCGCCGCAATTGGAATTGCAAAAGGATTATTTTCGTTCGCAACTCTCGCCACCAACTCGGTTGGCATAAAGCCGTAAATCAATGATCCTAATGCGATACCACCCATTAAGTAAGGCAGTGTTTTTTTGAAATCAACCCAAGTTGTATCCCAGATTCTTTTCCATTTATTCGCCGGTGCTTTGTTACCCTCACAAGTTGAACGACAACCTATTGACTCAGGCTCCATATAAGCTTCAGCTTTTATATACTTCTCAAAACCAAATTTTTCTAATGTGTAGCCAGCTATTACAGATACCCCCATAGCAACGGAGAAGTAAAAAGCTGTCACCTGCAATCCAAACGTTACGGCAAATAGACCGATAATAATTGGGTTCAACAGCGGGCTAGCAAAAAGAAACACCATCATCGTTCCAAAGCCTGCCTTTGCTCTTAATAAACCTTTTAAGAAAGGAATGGTTGAACAGGAGCAGAAAGGGGTAATAGCCCCTAATAAGGCTGCTACAAGGTAGCCCTTACCTTTCTTATCACTCAAAATGCTTTGTATTCTTGATGGTGGAATATACTCTTGAAGCACGCCCACTAGGTAGCTGATCAAAAGAAATAGGGTGGTAAGTTCTACCGTTAAAAAGGCGAACATGCCTAAAGTGTCTTGCACCATATTAATGTTAAACATAATAAATTGCTCTATATTTCTAGAATTACCGAAATTATAGAGGAGTAGCTGGTCATGTCAAGTTATTTCTGGTAATGTCGAAATATGGATTTTAACGAGGAGGGCTGATGAGTATCGAAATTATCGCTAAGGCATTGAAAGAGCTGGGGCATCCAACCCGATTAAGTATATATAGGAGTGTTGTCAGGGCGGGCTACCAAGGTATTGCTGTGGGTGGTTTACAAAAAAAACTCGATATTCCAGGCTCGACACTGTCTCATCATATAGCCAGCTTAGTATCAGCAGAGTTGATTTCTCAGCGCCGTGAAAGCAGAACCTTATATTGCACTGCCGAATATGAAACATTACAGTCAGTAATTAGTTTTCTTCAAGATGAGTGCTGTGCAGAGGAAAAATCCTAACGCCACGCTTTGGGCTGTCCGAGCCGCGCAGCGGCGAACAACAACGCCTTCTTAAGATAGATAAAATGTGTAACTGAAGTCCACGCCTGAATATAAGGTGCTGGTACAGAATATTCTTGCTTGGCCTGAGCTTCTTCGGTGCTACTCGCTCCGCTGATGCATTCATACTAAAGCAGAGCTATCGCCCATTTCATATCCTTCCCTCTAATGAACCCGCCTGTCATAACGCCGCAAGTTGCGGCAAGCTTTGCCTTGCTATGAGTTTTGTACCATAATTAGGTATAAATTGGTACTTATTGGTGAGGTTATGAGTAAAAACACAAGTATTACACTGGGTGAACACTTTGATGGCTTTATTGCCAGCCAGCTTAATGAAGGGCGATTTGCCTCTGCAAGTGAAGTAGTAAGAGCTGGATTGCGTATGCTTGAAGATAATGAGAAGAAGATTGTTACCTTGAGGCTTTTGCTTGAAGAGGGTGAACAAAGTGGAACCGCTGAATACAGTTACGAAAGCTTGATGAATGAACTTGATGATGAACTTGGTTAATGAAGACATTTACTGTAACTCATAAGGCTAGGGCGGATATAAAATCTATTTCAATCTACACTCAGAAACGTTGGGGAAAAGAGCAACGTAAATTATATGCTAAACAATTTGATGAAGCGTTTCATATTCTTGCAGAAAACCCCGAAATTGGAAAAGAGTGCGGCTATATAAAACCAGGATATAAAAAATTTCCTCACGCAAGTCATGTCATTTTTTTTCGTTCAGTTAGCAATGAAGAGATTGAAATTGTTCGTATTCTTCACAAGAGAATGGATGCTCGCGCTAAACTAACGGCCTTATGACGCCGCAAATCACCGGTGCCTCAAGTTGCATCGCGAAGCGGCGCAGCTTAGGGCAGTCCGAGTGAATTTGCCTTGTTAGGTTGTTATGCCTTTTTGACAATGCCGACAATGAATAGTAGCAAGGCGGCGCCAGTAGTCGCAGTAACGATTGAGCCGATTAATCCTCCTGCGGAGATACCAAGCAAGCCAAATACAAAACCACCTAATACTGCTCCTATTACACCGATGACGATATTGCCGAGCAAACCAAAACCACCACCTTTCATCAAGGATCCAGCCAACCAACCTGCCACGGCACCAATTGCTAAAAATATAATTAATCCTGTTATGTCCATAGTTTTACCTCTGTTGTTAAAAAAATAAGTATATCTACTTCTCGTAGGTAGTTCGACAACTTAACGCCGCCTCTCTGCAAACCTGAACTGATATGGTTGAACATGAAGCTAAGATTGCTGCTCACGTACTTGCCATAGATCGTAAGCATCTTGTAATATAAGCCAATGATCTGCAGAAGGCTTTTTAAACGCTAGCTCTAAGCGAATTGCAATTTCTGGAGTGATTGAACCTCTGGCATTCAGAACCTTTGACAAGGTTTTACGACTGACATTAAGGTGCTCTGAAACATCTGTAATCGTCAGTTCCATTGGCTCAATGATAAGCTCCTTAAGAATCTCACCGGGGTGAGCGGGGTTATGCATACTCATTAGTGATAATCCTCATAGTTTACAATTTCACGACCAGACAACGGAGTTGACGTTGAACAATGACAGGATTTATCCTGGAAAAGATTTTTTAACGGAAAAAATAGCAGATCGATAAAAAAGAAATTAAAAATAAAGCGTGTTAAACGAATACAGTCTTTGACAAACTGCCCCGCCAAAAACATATTTCCTATAAAGAGTACCGCCCTCGACTCGACCACGGGCTTGTCCAACAACACGGATAAAT
>JAUXDF010000119.1 GCA_030618505.1 Spongiibacteraceae bacterium
GGCGCGCAGCTATCATCCCCCACCAATCCTGATAGGGGCCGCGTTGGGGTTTGTTGGCGGCGAGAGGACATAAGCGAGGTTGCACTGCTATGAGCAAAGTATCCGCATTAATGACTCCCGGAAAAATTGGTGCCCTGGAGCTGCGCAATCGAATCATTATGGCACCGATGGGCTCCAATCTGGCGCAAACGGACGGTCATTGCGGTGAGCGTATCCAGAGTTATTATGAAAAGCGCGCTGAAGGGGGAGCCGGGATGGTTATTGTTGGCGTTGCCTCTATCACTTGGCCGGAAGGTTCTTGCAATCCCAATCAGGTGGCAATTTCCGACGATTGTTTTATTCCCGGTTTGAAAGCGCTCACTGATCGTGTTCATCAGCACGGCTGTAAGGCCGCTATTCAGTTGCAGCATGCCGGGCAGATTGCCGTGTGTGATATGTCTGTTGGACGACCCTTATTGGTGCCGTCACTACCTAAGCCAAAAAAAGAGGATATGACGCAGGCGCTGACGGAGGCGGAGCTGGCGACTTACGTAAAATCTTTTATAAAAAAAGGTGCAAAAATTGAGTATAAGATTGCGACTAAAGAAGAACTGCAAACCTTAGTCGCGAATTTTGCTTCGGCGGCTGATCGAGCTAAACGAGCTGGCTTTGATGGTGTTGAAATTCATGCCGGGCATGGTTACATCCTCTCTTCATTTTTATCCCCTTACAGTAATCAACGCGAGGACGAGTATGGCGGTTCGCTGGAAAACCGTGCTCGCCTATTGGTTGAGGTTTTGACAGCGATTCGAGAAAAGGTGGGGCCGGATTTTGCTGTTTGGTGTCGTCTTGACTCAAAGGAGTTTCGCCTCGATGGTGGTATTACTATAGAGGATGCCAAACGGAACGCAAAAATTGCCGAGCAGGCGGGTGCTGATGCGATTCATGTCAGTGCCTACGCCAATAATGCTTCTGGTATTGGGTTTACCGAGGCACCGCTGGTGCATCAGACTGCAGGCTTTGTTGAGTTTGCCAAGGCAATAAAACGGCACGTGAGTGTGCCTGTGATTGGCGTGGGGCGTATAGAGCCGGAGCTGGCGGAAAAATTGATTGCCCATGGGCAGCTGGACTTCGTTGCGATGGCCAGAAAGCTGCTGGCTGACCCGGACTTACCCAATAAAATAGGTGATAATCGCCGCCAGGATGTTCGCCCTTGTATTTATTGTTATACCTGCGTGAGCCAAATATTTTTGAATGATTCTATTTGTTGTGCGGTGAACCCTTTTGCCGGGCGCGAGTATGAGATGAAGCTCACTCCAGCTGCAGAACGTAAAAAAATATTGGTGGTTGGCGGTGGGCCAGCGGGGATGGAGGCTGCGCGTATTCTCACGCTTCGTGGACATCAAGTGACCTTGTGTGAACGAGGCAAGCGCTTGGGTGGCACGGTTTTCTTTTCATCCTTAGCTTATCCGCCCAATGGTAAACTTGTAGAGCAGATGGAGTTTCAAATTCGTAATATGGATATTGATATACATTTACATCAGACGGTAGACCGGGAGTATGTACAAAGTTTGAATCCTGATGTTGTTGTTATCGCAACGGGTGCCAAAAGGGATACGCCACCGATCGCGGGTGCAGATCAACACCATGTTTTTAATGGCGATCAGTTACGCAATTTGATGACCGGAGAAGACTCGCGTGTTGCAAAAGATAAGTTGTCTTTTTCCCAGCGTGCAATCTTTAATCTGGGCTCTGTGGCAGGTGTCACCTCCAGTGCTTCGACGGTGAGGGGTTTAAGCCGCTTGTGGATGCCGGTTGGGGATTCTATCTGTGTTATCGGTGGCGGTTTGGTGGGCGTGGAGTTGGCTGAATTTCTGGTCGTGCGTGGGCGTAAGGTGACTGTGTTGGAGGAAAGTGACAAGCTTGGTGTGGAGTTGAGTATTGTAAGGCGCTGGCGAGTATTGCATGAATTAAGGGAGTCTGGCGCCGAGTTAATAACCTGTGCAAAGGTCAGTTCCATCAGTGCCGACGCGGTACATTTTACCGTGAAGGATGGTCCGGAGACTTTTGTCAAAGCTGACAGCGTGATTATTGCTCAGGGTGCAAGTGGCAATGACGAGCTGTCAAACAGCATTAAAGATTGTGGCATTGAGTGGTATCAGATTGGTGACTGTAAGGGCATGGCTTATATTGAGGGTGCGATATCTCAGGCGACAGAATTGGGCTTGAGCTTGTAGAATACCTCAATTTCCCCTCTATCATCTATTCTCTGGGCTGAATGTACAAGGTGTCGAGTTGTTCAAACAGGTTGCTGGGTAGGGCTAGCTTTTCCAGCAGTATGGCCACTTCCTGCTCGCTGTAGCGATCATTTTTATGCAAGAGGTAGGCTTCACAAGCCTGATTGGCAAGGAAGAGCAGCTTCCCCTCATTGGACATCTTGTTGTGTGCTTGCGCCTCTTTTTGATCTCTAAGACCTTGCAGAATATCGTCGGGAAACCCCCAGTCTTTTGCTATCCAGTAACTAAGTTGAAGATCCATTTTATCCATTAATTGCACAAAAGCGTGGGCAGGCGGCTGTTGTTCGGCGTTTAATTTAAATTGTTGGGCCAGTTGGGTGAAAATAGTGATTTTGCCGATGTCGTGTACTAAGCCGAGCAGGTAGGCCTTAAAAGGGTCAATCTCATATTGCTCGCAGAGAAGCTGACAGCAGACTGCACAGCAGAGAGAGTGTTCCCAGAGTTTTTTACCAAACTGGACAAAGTAGGTGGATTTGCATTGAATGATCGGCTGCATCACCGCCGCCGATAATAGAGAGCGTAAACCTTGCAGGCCGAGGGTGACCACCGCCCGCTGAAAACTGTCGATATTGCTGCCCGAGGGATTAAAGTAAGTGCTGTTGGCCATTTTTAATACGGCACTGGCGATGACCGGGTCCTGCTTGATGATGTCGACATACTGATCGGCACTGGAGTCAGGGTCTCGCAGGCTTTTTAGCAATTGGGGCACTACCGAGGGAAGTCTTGGCACTGCCTTAAGGCGGTAGTTCGATGACTTTAGATTACTCTCTACCACTTGCAGTATTAAGGTTTCCGGAACACTTAATTTGGTTGTATGTAGCTCGTCGCTAGAGAATATAGCTTGATGAAAGGCATTGCCAAGATCAAGGTCTACAGTATCAATTAACGGCGTATCTTCAGCTTTGGCCGGGTTGCCGTTAGTTTGGCTGGTTTTCACGAACTCTGTGTCCCGATCGTGGGGTTTTGGCCATAACATACGTTTTATTTTCTGGAATAGTCCTGCTGAGGGCATGCGTTCAGATTCTCCGAGTGCTCGCTGTATTTATTATGCTTACTAAATATAGACCTAAATTCACCCTTTTGGGGAGTGATGGGTAGTGTTTTTGATCTTGGACTACTGTTAAAATCAGCGGTCTTTTAGTCTGGACTCAGAGTAGCTTGGTTTAGACGCATGACAATGGGGTAGTGATGGCAATTCAGCAAAAGGAAGGCAGCAAAAAAAGAAGCACTTGGCGTATTGCTGCGATCAGCTTGGTATTGCTGTTGATCAGCCTTAGTGCGGTGTATATCGCACGGGTTGAGCTAATTAACGAAACTTTCGAGTTTGTGCTTCCCGATTACGACCTGCACGTGTCCATTGGCCGGCTGGATACTGCAGTGTTCAGGCGCTCGCTTACGATTCACGATTTGTCCTTAAACTACAAGGATGAATATGCGATCAGCGTTCGCGAGATAGCAATTAATGGCCTGGATTACCCTGAAGAAGATGCCTTTGCGCTGGATTTATTGACCTTGCAGGGTTTGTCCGTGTTTCAGTTAAATGGGACAGAAAAAACATTGCTGCTGCAATCAGAGCAGGTGGCAGCTAAGGATATATTATTTATTCTCGATAAAGCGCTTGAAGTTGGCGGTGTCGCTATTATCAAGCCCGAACTTCGTCATGCCAGTAAGCCGGATGAGCAGCTGATGGTGGATATGGAGAGCCTGGAGCTAGGGCGGCTTGAGTTTTTGCTGGATAAACAAATCACCCTGGCCAGCCTTCTGATAAATGCTCCCGAAATACACCAGCATCAGGGGCCTCAGTCAGCCAAAAAACAGTTACTGTTTTTATCTCGTGAGCTGTCCATAAAAGATATCATCTATCAGCTGGAAGGAAGTTTTAATCTTGAACGATTGGTGTTAAATGATGTGATTGCGCCCTTAACTGATATGCAGCGTTCGCTTCGTTGGCAGCAACTGCAGGTTGATGGGCTTGAAGGCGATATTAATCTAGAGGAAATTAAAGTCAGCGAGCTTAAGCTGGATGAGGCGATTTTTGAGCAAACCGGGCAGGCAGAAAAAACTAATCCCATTGTTCAATTGAATACCTTGGCGATCAGCAGCATTAAACTCAGCGAGTTATCGCAATTGCTGGTGAGCAGTGTGGTCGTTTCCGGGGGAGGGGTGAACCTTTTGCGAGATGTTGGCGGCAACTTGAACCTTCTTCCTCCCAGTGAAGAGAACCTTTCAGACCCTCCTGGTTCTGAGTCGGCGGCTGATGACAGTGAGCCCGAGGTTGTGACTGACACCGACATTAATAAGGAGAAAAAGCAAACAACGGCCGTACCGGATGTAAAAAGTGAAGGGGAGCAACCAGCACAAAGTCAGCAAACCACCGAAAATGCCGAGTCCTTTCAGTTTGATATCAAATCATTATCTTTTAATGCGCCCTTTAATATCGCCATTAATGATCAATCCGTAGAGCCGGTCGTTGAGCTTAAGATGGTGATGGAAACCCTCCAGATAAACGCCTTGCACAATCGCGCTGAAGGCGAGCCAACAAGCTTAACTTTGAGTGGTAAATTGGGCGACTATGCCTCGTTTGAGGGCAGAGGGAAGGCGCTTCTGGATACTGCTACCGAGACCTTTGAGCTGAGTTTCAAACTGGCTGATTTTGAGCTGCCGCTGGTGACAGGGTATAGCCAGATGAATACCGGGTATGAAATTACCAGCGGGCAACTGGATTTTGATCTGGATCTTCAGGTAAAAGAAGGGCAGCTTGGCGGTAAGACCACCATTGAACTGCATCATCTGTTGATGTCTCCGGCGAATGAGGAGGTTATGTCTCAGATGAATAAGCAATTGTCGATGCCGCTGCCAACGGCTCTCTATGTAATGGAAGACGGGGATGAGCGTATTGTTTTACATATCCCGATGAAAGGTGATATGAATAACCCTTCATTCAGCTGGAACAGTATATACAGAATACTAACAACACGTGCCTTAAAGGAAGCCAGTTATCACTATGTGAAAACTGCCTTGTTCCCCGGTGGACTTATGGTGAGTGCAGCACTGTTTGTGGGTTCTTATACCTTTGATAAATTGACTGAGTTGCCGCCGCTTCAATTTGGAATTGGTGAGACTACCTTGTTGCCGGAGCATTTATTGCTTCTTGATAATCTGGCTGAGTTATTTGAAAGTAAGAAAAAACTGACGATGAAAATGTGTAGTTATGGTATTGCTGCTGATGCAGAAAACGACAAGGCTATTTTGGCGCTGGCACATTTGCGAGAAGAGAGTATTCGCCAGTATCTGGTCGGAAAAGGCTTGGCTTCCCCGCGTTTATTCAAGTGTCTTGAGCATATTGATCAAAAGGCCGAAAAACCTTATGTTAAATTGGTGATGTAATTATTACCTCGCCCCTAAAATAGTCACAAAAAAAACAATTATTAATAATGCCCCGTTACCGTTTTTCCTTTGGTGCCGAATGTTTACATTATTTCTTGCTCCGGTGTTTTAGCAGTTACGGTAATTTTTCAGAGGTTTTTTTCAAAGGCTCTAGCTGCTACTGTTTTCTGTGATCTGGGCATGAATGTAACCATAAATCAGCAAAAAATCTTCATCGAGTAGTTCTTTAAATTCCATGCCGTAGATATAAGTGTTGCTGTCTGCGCTGTTAAGGCTCTTGCTGCGGATAACCCCCTCGGTAATCAGCAGGCGGCTAAGATGCTCAAGTTCGATGGTGGTTCGAATATCTACGGTATCACCTTTGTTTCCCATTCCTTCATCACTCGTTAAGCGAATGCCACTGGTGCTGATATCGGTAATAATGCCTGTTTTCCGTCCACCATTGCTTGTACGGTTATTGAAGCTGGCTGGCAGTTTACTGCTGACTCTTCGTGCCTTGCGTACCTCTCCGGTAGTAACGTTCTTGGGGATTGCCAGATGCAGGTAGGGGTAGGGGTGTGTGCAGACATTGATAACCTTGGTTTCAAATGCGCAGGCCGCGGTATTGGAGAAAAATCGTACGGTGACCTTTTGATCCAGCCTGACAAGAATGGTGTGGTCTTCTTGCTTGGGGGTGGTGACCAGGATGCTTTTTCCGGGGGAATAGCCAATAACGCGCGAGCCTAACCTTTCCTCTTCGCGTTTTTCAAATTGTAACTGTAAGCTTGTGCCTGTTTGTAATTTGAGTGTATCTGATTTCATAAACATCCTGATTTAAAGGTATACCGAAGCCTGTAGGCTAAGCCCTGAAATATAGCAGGTTTCCCAAGAGAATTATTGCCCTCTTGTTTGGAGGGCGTGTAATACTTGGGCTGAGGGCTTATCAAGCTAGCGTAGCATTGTTAAGATGCTGAATCAGACTGTATGCTGACCGAGACATACAAATCGTTGGAGGGTGCTGGTGATGAAGCGGGTAACAGTGTTAACAATGATGTTGTGGCTGGCCGCTTGTAGTAGTGAGCCTGTTATGCAAAGTGGTGCTGATGCCGAGCTTATGCCCGGAGGTTTGTACAAAATTGACCATTCCCGGGTGGATGAGGCTTTTATTAAACCTGATGTGGATTTTGGAGCGTATAAAGCACTTTGGATTAAACCACTGGAATTTGCGGATAAGTTGGAGCCCGATAAAAATCGTAGCCGCTCCAGCTTCGACAGGCCGGGAGCCAGTTGGGAGCCGAGAGAGCAAGATCGTGAGTTGCTGCGCAAGGCCTGGGGGGACGTTACCGAGACTGAGCTGGGTGAAAAATCACGGTATTCAATTGCTGAGCAGGAAGCTCCAGGTGTGCTGCTTATTCAGGCAAAGCTGGTGGAGGTTGAATTAACAGCACCAGTGGATGACGCTGAAAGTCGGCATGTTTCTGCACGTAGTGCAATCTACACCGAAACCTCCGGCTCCATGACTATGGAGCTGAGTCTTTATGATGCTGTCAGCGGTGAAAAGTTGGCGTATTTTCGCGATAAGCGAACTGCGCCGAGGATGTGGCGAGAAAATAACAGTATAAGAAACCGCTCTGATGCACGGCTCATTATGAATGGCTGGGCGATTCAGCTGCGAAAACACCTGGATCAAGCTTATGCTCCCTAAGGGGGTAAGCTTGTACATTCAGGGTTTTAATGTATTAACTAGTGCCCATCCAGAAATTAAAAAAAGAGGTCATGGCCAACGCAAATCTTGCGACTTAAAGGCCTTGAAAAGGCCTAGAAGCTAGATTTGCGTTGGCCAGGAGCGGATTTAATTTTCGAAAACTTCCGGTTTATGGTTAGGCACTAACTGGCAACAAACATCAACCCAACCAGGCCACTGTCCTCGGTATGCATTACTTTCATTTTTACCGGCTCCGCATTAATTGCTCCGGTATGACGTTTAATGATCACACTAAATTCCGTACCCAGCGGAGGAATAACGTGATTGGCCATATCAATTGAAATACCACCATCGGAAAGGTCTTTCGCCTTAACGGTCATAACCCCAATAGTTGGGTGTTTTATCTCCACCACAGCATCGGATGCTGTGCGCATGTATTGCCTTCTGTTCTGCATTGCCACTCCCAAAGGGTATTATTTTCATAAACTATGCGTCCAGTATAGTCGAAAATTGTGTCTCTACAGATTTCACACCGGCAAACGAGCATCACCTTTAACAGATGGACTCTTTAATCAGGCAATAATATAAAGCAGTTCCTGCGGAAGACTGCGGGATCGAGTATTGCCTCCCGGGAGCAAGCTAACAATGAAGCCAAAGCATTTTTATCCGCCATTGGCTGTGCAAAACCAGATCTGACGGAGGGAGAAACCACTGTCGCCTGCGCCAAAGCCCCCCCGCTTATATCATTCAAATAACTCTCAACTACCACCGCCACCTTAACCAGCTAATTAGTGCCCATCCAGAAACTGGTAGCTTTCGAAAATTAAATCCGGTCATAGCCAACGCAAATCTAGCTCCTAGGCCTTTTCAAGGCCTTTAAGTCG
>JAUXDF010000273.1 GCA_030618505.1 Spongiibacteraceae bacterium
GGCTACGATCCGACTTGAGCTTCATCATCGCGTTGTGGTCGCGGTAGAGCGGCCTGTCGATCTCCAGGAAATCCACGTGTTTTCGAATGACGGCATGGGCCGCTTGCGTACCACGGCCGAAGCTGTAGTCACGGAGGTCCAATCCCTGCGCGGCGGCCATCAGCTCGATGCCCAGCACACCACAGGCGATGTCGAGGATCTGGCGGGTCTTGAGCGAGGAGTTCATGCCCATCGACACGAAGTCCTCCTGGTCCGCCGCCGCAGGAATGCTCTGGATGAAGGCCGGCGCCGACAGAATCTTCTGCTCGACGATCTGCATGTCGGCGGTGTACTGGCTGAGCATCAGGCCGGACATCATGCCGGCGCCCCTGGACAATCAGGCAGTATGCGGGCTTCTCAACCGCTGAAGAGTCAAACGCTTTTTACCGCAAGGCTTTGGCCGCAGGCGGGCAGGGGGTTTCTGTTGCCTTTGACCTGGCTACACATCGTGGTTATGACTCCGATCATCCTCGCGTCGCCGGTGATGTCGGTAAAGCCGGTGTAGCGATTGATAGCGTTGAAGATATGAAGATTTTGTTTGATGGTATTCCATTGGACAAAGTGTCAGTTTCAATGACCATGAACGGCGCCGTTCTACCCGTGCTCGCAGGTTATATTGTCGCAGCAGAGGAGCAGGGCGTCCCGCAGGATAAACTTTCAGGTACCATTCAAAATGATGTTCTGAAAGAATTCATGGTGCGTAATACCTACATCTACCCACCAGAGCCCTCCATGAAAGTGATTGGCGATATCATCGCTTTTGCTTCAGGCAATATGCCTAAATATAACACCATCTCTATTTCCGGTTATCACATTCAGGAAGCCGGCGCTGATGCCGCCTTAGAGCTTGCTTACACCTTGGCCGATGGTAAAGAGTATATCCGTACCGCGATAGCCGCTGGTCTGGATATTGATGCTTTCGCACCCCGTTTGTCATTCTTCTGGGGTGTTGGCATGAACTTCTATATGGAAATAGCGAAGATGCGTGCTGCCCGTCTACTATGGGCTCGCATTGTTAGTGATTTCGAGCCGAAAAACGAAAAATCAAAAATGCTGCGTACCCATTCGCAAACATCGGGCTGGTCTCTTACTGAGCAAGACCCTTACAACAATATTGTCCGTACTACGATTGAGGCGATGGCTGCTGTTTTTGGTGGTACCCAATCGTTACACACTAACGCTCTGGATGAAGCTATTGCTTTGCCTACCGAGTTTTCATCGCGTATCGCCCGTAATACCCAAATTATTATTCAGGAAGAGACCGGTATTACCAATGTGGTTGATCCCTGGGGCGGCTCCTACTTTATGGAGAACCTGACCCAACAGATTGGTGATAAAGCCTGGGCGCTGATTGAAGAAGTTGAAGAGCGCGGCGGAATGGCTAAAGCGATTGAAACCGGTATGCCAAAAATGCGTATTGAAGAAGCTGCTGCCAAAAAGCAGGCGCGTATTGATCGTGGCGACGATGTAATTGTTGGTGTAAATAAATACCTTATTGACGATGAAGATGAAGTCGAAGTGCTTGATATTGACAACAATGCTGTTCGGGAATCGCAGATTAAACGTCTGGATGATATCAAAGCTAAACGTGATGAGTCTGCCGTTAATGCTGCATTAGAAGATCTTTATCAGTGTGCCTGCAGTGGTGAAGGTAATTTGCTTGATCTTGCGATTAAAGCCACGCGTGTACGTGCTACTGTTGGTGAAATTAGCTCTGCACTTGAGCGTGACTGGGGGCGTTACAGCGCTCAGTCTCAAACTATTTCCGGTGTCTACGGCAGTGCCTATCAAAATGATGGTGAGTGGCAGGAAATACAAAAAGATATAGAAGCCTTTGTTGCAAACAATGGTCGCCGTCCCCGTATGCTGGTTGCAAAAATGGGCCAGGATGGTCACGATCGTGGTGCCAAAGTTATCGCTACAGCCTTCGCTGATGTTGGTTTTGATATAGATTTGTCGCCAATGTTTTCTACTCCAGAAGAAGTTGCCAAACAAGCGATTGAGAATGATGTTCATGTGGTGGGTGCATCATCACAGGCAGCAGGTCACAAGACGCTTGTTCCTCAGTTGATTGAAGAACTGAAAAAGCAGGGAGCGGAGGAGATTATTGTCGTTGCCGGTGGTGTTATACCGCAGCAGGATTATGATGAGCTTTATGCAGCTGGTGTTAAGGGTATTTTTGGGCCCGGCACAAAAATACCTATTGCTGCTCGTAAAGTACTTGATGCTGTGGCCGAGGCTTCCTCTAGCTAGTGTCCATCCAGAAACTGGTAGTTTTCGATAATTAAGTCCGGTCATGGCCAACACAAATCTAGCTCCTAGGCCTTTTCAAGGCCTTTAAGTCGCAAGATTGGTGTTGGCCATGACCTCTTTGTTTGATTTCTGGATGGGCACTAGCTAATACGGTAGGGTGTACCCAAAAAGCGGGCATAAATGGCTTCCGCACTATTCGGTAAGGTTTCTCGGTGCGGGGGCCGCACCCTACATGGGTATGTTATAAGAGGGGCGCTCGTGATGGGCAGCCCCTTTGTTATTTTTATTCTATTTGTTGCTTTAAAAAAACGGAAAAATAATGTCAACAATTGATGTCGAAAAACTGTTTCAAGGCAATCGTCGAGCACTAGCAAAGGCCATTACTCTGGTCGAAAGCAAACTGGATAAACACCGTCAACAGGCTCAGGGCTTGCTGGAAAAAATACTGCCGCACTCAGGAAACAGTATTCGCATTGGCATCACTGGAATTCCCGGCGTTGGTAAATCTACTTTTATTGAAGCCTTTGGCATGTATCTTATTGCTCAAGGTAAAAAAGTGGCTGTACTTGCTGTTGATCCGAGTTCTCCTGTAGCGGGAGGCAGTATTCTTGGCGATAAGACGCGCATGGAGCTGCTCTCACGAGAGGAGAATGCTTTTATTCGCCCCTCACCCTCAGAGGGAGCTCTGGGTGGTGTCGCCTTAAAAACCCGTGAAACCATGCTGCTTTGTGAGGCCGCTGGTTATGATGTGATTATTATAGAAACCGTCGGCGTTGGTCAGTCTGAATATGAAGTTGCCAGCATGGTCGATTTCTTTTTGGTGCTGATGATGCCCAATGCTGGTGATGAATTGCAGGGGATCAAGAAAGGTATTATGGAATTGGCCGATGCTTTGGTGATCAATAAAGCGGATGGGGAAAGTATCAATCTTGCCACTCAAACACAAGGCCAGTATCAAAATGCCATGAACCTCTTGCACCACAACTCTTTTTGGACGCCGCTGGTTAAAACCTGCTCTTCGGTCACCAGGGAAAGAATTGAAGACGTCTGGGAAATGATTGTTGAATACTATTATGCAGCCTTGGAAGAAAAATACTTTGATAAAAAACGAGCCCGGCAAAACACCGAATGGATGCGACGATTAATGCATGAAATGCTTGAATTAAAGCTGAGTCAAAACCCACAGATTAAGCAGAAATTTCCCCAACTAGAAGCACAAGTCACCAGTGGGGCGACTACACCTTATGCTGCAGCAAAACAAATTATTGATTTGCTGTAATCTCATTGCCACGATCCTTTTTTGAGATCTATAACAGGATGCTTTGTTGAATATAGAAAAGCACTTAAGCGAGTTTATGGCTACCCACCTGCCCATCGCCTCTGAACTGGGTTTAAAGCCTGATAGCTATCAAAGCGACAAACTAGTCTTGTCAGCGCCACTCCAGGCCAATATCAATGACAAGGCGACCGCCTTCGGTGGTAGTATTTATTGCGTTTGCGTGATGTCCTGCTGGGGAATGGTCTACCTTAAGGCCATCGAACATGGGATAAGCAAACCCAATGTCGTGGTTTCACACGGCGAGATTGACTACTTTCGCCCGGTTGCCAGCGATATTGTCGCTACCTGCCAGCTCGCACAGGAAAATCAGTTCGATGATTTTTTTGAGAGTTTTCGAGAACGAGGCAAGGCGAAAGTGGCTCTATGCTCAAGCATTGGCGAGCCTGATAAACCCGCGGTCAAGTTCTCAGGGCGCTTTGCCCTGATTTCATAGCGATCAGCTAGCTTATTCTACAGGCCGGCTGTGGTGTACCGGTTTTGGTCATTGTGATTTGCCACAGCTGTACATGTCGCGCTTTAAAGCCACCGGCGCAAAATAGCAAATAATACTCCCACATCCGTTTAAAACGCTCCGAGTAGTGATCTTTAAGCTGGGGCCATGCGGCCTGAAAGTTATCATTCCAGGCTAACAGTGTTTTATCGTAATCTTCACCAAAATTGTGCCAGTCTTCCATCACAAACAAACCCTCCATTGCTTCACCGAGTTGTTTGATGGAGGGGTTCATACCGTTGGGAAATATATATTTATTCAGCCAGGGATCAGTGTTGTGCATGGAGAAATTTCTGCCAATGGTGTGAACAAAGGCAATGCCATCATCTTTCAGACAACGATGAGCCACTTCCATATAGGTGCGATAGTTTTTATGACCGACATGCTCCATGATGCCAATACTGATCACGCGGTCATATTGACCCGTGGCATTTCGATAATCTTCACATTTGAGTTCAACAGGCAGTCCCTTACACATCTCCATCCCCAGTTTTACCTGCTCTTTGGAGACGGTCATACCGGTGACCTCAGCGCCATAGTTTTCAGCCGCAAATTTGGCGAAGCCACCCCAGCCACAACCAAGATCCAGCACCTTAATGCCAGGCTTTAAACCGATCTTTTTACAAACCATATCGAGTTTGGCGTATTGAGCCTCCTCAAGCGTCTTGGCTCCTCCCTGGAAGTATCCGCAGGTATAGATCATGCGCTCATCCAGCATCAAGCGATAAAG
>JAUXDF010000264.1 GCA_030618505.1 Spongiibacteraceae bacterium
TGATAGCTTGTTGGCTGCCAAAATGGGTGATAGTGCGCAGGTGGCTTTAACCGCTGGACTGGTTGACGGAATTAAGGCGCGGGGGCAGATTGATAGCTATCTGGTCGAGAGTTTTGGCGAGGGCGAGGATGGTCATTATGAGCAAGTTAGCCTGAACCACTACATCCAGATGCAAAAACCACTGTTACCCGTAAAACACTTACATGCTGATAAAATCGCGGTGGTCGTTGCCAGTGGCGAAATTCTCGATGGCTATCATCCGCCTGGCAGCATCGGTGGTGATAGTCTGGCGGAAACGATCTATAGAGCCAGAACAGATGATCAAGTTAAAGCGCTGGTGTTGCGAGTGAATAGCCCCGGCGGCAGCATGTTTGCCTCTGAGGTCATACGCGAGGAGCTTTCGCTTTTGCAACAGGCCGGTAAACCTCTGGTGGTTTCAATGGCAGGCATGGCCGCATCGGGTGGTTACTGGATCAGCGCCAATGCCGATGAGATTTGGGCAGCGCCCACCACCTTGACCGGATCGATAGGTGTTTATGGTGCTTTTCCCTCGGTTGCCAGAGCGTTGGCCAGTGTTGGTTTGAATAGTGATGGCGTGGGCACGACCCGCATGGCAGATGCCTACCGGGTGGATCGTCCGCTTAGCGAATATGTTGCGGGTATTACCCAGCAGCAGGTGGAACATGCCTATCGCAGTTTTGTCTCACTGGTTTCTGAGGGACGTGATATGAGTGCAGAGCAGGTGGATGGTATTGCCCAGGGGCGTGTGTGGACAGGGCAGCAGGCTTTGGAAAAGGGCCTGGTTGATCAGCTGGGTAGCTTGGAAGATGCTATCGCCTCTGCCGCACAACTGGCGAATATGGATGATTATAAGGTCGATTATTTTGAGCGTCAGCTGACTCCCAAAGAACAGTTTATACAGCAACTAAGTATGGTAAAGGTCGAGTTGGCAATAAGTCCGGGATCGCAGCTGTTGCAAAGCTGGGTAGCACCACTGGCTGAAGACATGGCCTTCTTTGATAGAATGAATGATCCGAAGGGTTTATACAGCTATTGTACCCCTTGCGGTACTTTCTGATTAAATCGAACGTAAGCATTCAGCAAAGGCACAAAGCCCGTCATTCCGGCAGTCTTTTAGCAGGAATCCAGTTTACAGAACTCTGGATCCCCGACAAAACACTTCGGGGATGACGAAAATGGTGGGTTCAGAGTGTTTATTTCATTATGCTGAATAATTGCAATCGAACAAGACAATAAGGAGCCCCTGTGCCAAAAGCCAGTGATCTGAAAAAAGGTGATATTGTAGAAATCAATAACCGTCTCTATCTGGTTAAAAATATCGACGTAAAATCACCGTCATCCCGTGGCGCATCGACTTTATACAAAGTGCGCTTTAGTCAGGTGCAAACCAAGCAAAAACTGGAAAAAACTTGTAAGGGCGATGATCAACTCACCGGCGCAGAATTAAATCGTTGTCAGTTGCAATACTCTTATCTGGATGGTGATGATATCGTGTTGATGGATGCTGAGGATTACACTCAATACCCGATCCCCTTGGCGGATCTTGAGCAGGAGCGTTTTTATTTGATCGAGGGAATGGAGGGTATCGTCGGCTTGCTGGTGGACGGTCAGTTGATCGGCCTTGAATTACCGCAATCAGTGGTGATGAAAATTGAAGAAACAGCACCGGCAATCAAGGGGGCTACGGCGACAGGTCGAACAAAACCGGCAAACTTTAGTACGGGGCTGGTCATTCAAGTGCCTGAATATTTGTCGACCGGTGAGTCGGTTAAAATAAATACTCAAGACAATAAATTTATGTCCAGGGCATAGGAAGGGTTTGTGTTAGCGATGGTTTTTCGCCAGACAAGCAGGCTTTTTATCTTGCTGTTCACCGTGTTGTTAGGTGGCTGTGAGACTGCTACCTTTTACAGTCAGGCGGCGGTCGGTCACTGGAAAATTCTTTCCGCCCGTGAGCCGATTGAGGTACTAATTCAGCAAGACTCGCTGGATGCTACCACCACAGAAAAACTGACATTGATTCTACAGCTGCGAGAGTTTGCCGAGCAGCAGTTGCAGTTGCCCGTGGGCAATAACTACCGTGATTATACTGATACCCATCGTCCCTACGTGGTGTGGAATCTGTTTGCCGCACCGGAGCTGTCGATAAAACCACTGACCTGGTGTTTCCCGGTCGCCGGTTGTGTCAGTTATAAAGGTTACTTTGATGAGCAAAAGGCTCGTGATAAAGCCGCGCACTTGCTAGCCGATGGATATGATGTCTATGTGGGGGGAATTGCTGCTTACTCGACTCTGGGCTGGTTTGATGATGTGGTGTTAAATACATTTATTAAACGCGAAGATAGTAAACTGGCGGCTTTGCTGTTTCATGAGTTGGCTCATCAGCAGCTCTATTTAAAAGGTGATACTACGTTTAATGAAAGTTTTGCTCGTGCCGTAGAGATCGAGGGTGTGCAGCGCTGGTTAACAGCACAAGCGCGTGGCGATGAATTTTCTGTTTATCGTCACAAGCAGCAAAGGCATGCGGCCTGGGTGGGACTGTTGGCCAAATATCAAAAACAACTGGATGAACTTTATCAATCCTCGCTTGGTGATGATAAAAAACGGCAGAGGAAAAAGCAGCTGATTGCCGAGCTTCTTGGAGAATATCAAGAGTTTAAAAAACAGTGGGATTACACAGGTTATGACCATTGGATGAATGACTCACTTAATAATGCAAAACTGGCTACGGTGGCCGATTATAATAATTGGGTGCCTGCCTTTCGTCAGGTGTTACGCGAGGAGGCGGGTGACTTGCCGGCATTTTATCGACGCTGTAAGCAGCTTTCCGAGCTGGATGTCATCGTGCGCGAGGAACGCCTGCGGGCACTGTCACTGCAGTTTGAATCCTTGCCCGATACAAAGGCGGCCTCGTGAACAAACGCTTTTCTTTACAGGCTCGAATGAAAAGCTTCCCCTATGCTTTTGCCGGCGTGGCAGAGTTGTTGCGCAGTCAGCATAATGCTCGAATCCATTTGTTAGCCACGATACTGGTGATTGCAGCGGGTTTGTGGCTGGGAATATCTGCACAGCAATGGGCTTTGTTGTTTATAGCCTGCGCTATGGTTTGGTGTGTTGAAGCCTTAAATACCGCTATAGAATTTCTGGCAGATGCGCTTACAACTGAGCCCCATCCGCTGATTAAAAAAGCAAAAGATGTTGCGGCAGCGGCGGTATTAATTGCAGCAGTTTTTTCATTGGCAATTGGAGTTATGGTGTTTTTGCCTTATTTCTAACATAAAACTATGAGAAATTATTATGGCCTTACACAGCGTTTGTAAAGAAGGTGAGCTAGCCCCCGGTGATAAAAAAGCAATTAAAGTGGGCAAGGAAGATATTATTGTTTTTCATCTTGATGATGGTTATTACGCCACCCAGGCGAGATGTACACACTTGTTTAAAAAAATGACCAAGGGGAAAATAATCGAAGGAGACAAGATTCAATGCCCTTTGCATAAAGCCAGTTTTGATATTCGCACCGGAGAGGTCGATAAGTGGGCTAACTTTCCGCCGGGGATTCAAATTTTGAATGTTGTGCGCGCAGAGAAAGCGTTAAAGACTTATCCGGTGACCATTGAGGCGGGCGAGATAAGTGTTGAAGTGCAAGAGTTAGAGTCTGCGTAAAGGGTGTGTCAAGTTCCTTCTCCTTCTGTACTCTAGAAGGGTATAAAGGATGTAGCCTGGATCACAGCGCTATCCAGGCTACAGGTTCTTGGTTTGTGGCGAAATTATGCTTAACTGAACGTCATTTAATACCCACCCTTTTTACCATAACTGACAAAGTTAAAATCCCATTCAAGGTCAATCGGCTGCCACCACTGGGGGATGCCGGTTTCCTTATCGGTGTGGCGGAAAAACCAAGTGACCGGCATTGCGTGCTTTTAGGAAACCCCGACATTACGTATCCCTGGAATAAAGATGCTCTCGAGTCCACGGTATTCGATTGTTTCGAGCGGGAGAAAAAACTACCTGAAACAGTTGTAGCTGTCCACTGCTAAAAGCAGCGGTTGAGCCGGCCAAATAGAGTCGCCAGGCTCGAACAAATTTTTTGTCAAACATCCGCTCAACCTCAGTACTGTTTTTCTCAAAGCGATCAGACCAGTGTCGGAGGGTTTCTGCATAATGGAGGCGAATGTTTTCTACATCTTGCACGGAAAATTTATTGGGTTCGAATATCTCCATCATCTCACGTAATGTTGGAGGGTAAGCGCCGGGAAAAATACGCCGTTCGATCCAGGCATTCATGGGCCCTGGGCTGTTTCGCCCGATGGTGTGAATAAGTGCTCTTCCCTCTGGCTTTAAGCAGCGATGAACGACATCTCCCAGTATCGGGAAATCACTCTTGCCGACGTGCTCCAGCATACCGACGGACACAAAGACGTCAAACTGGCCGCTAATATTTCTGTAGTCGTCCAGTACATATTCTATCTGTTCCGAAAGACCTTCTTTTTCAGCTTGCTGGCGTGCGTGCTTTACCTGTTCCTGGGAAATATTGTAAGCCTTAACCTTGCAGCCGTAATGTTTGGCCATAAAGCGCGCCAGACCACCCCATCCGCAGCCTGCTTCAACAACACTGTCATCGGGTCCCAGTTGTAGCTTTCGGCAGATATGATGAAGTTTAGCAATTTGAGCCTCCTCCAGACTGGCATAGGGGTTTGGGAAATAGGCACAGGTGTATTGCATCTCTGCGGTATCCAGCCACAATTTATAAAATTCATTGCCGATATCGTAGTGGGCCTGAATGTTTTCCTGGGCTTTATCAAAGGAGTTAAAGATACGTCGGTGCCCCAACCAAAGCAGTGCCTGACGTAACCGGCTGCCTTTGCCCTGTTGAGAAATGCCTTTGTAAATGATTTCCATAAATTCAACCAGGTCACCCTCAAATTCAACATCTCCCTGGGTGTACAGATCACCCCAATGGCGCTCGGGATCACTGATAGTTTGCAGCAGTGCTTTGCGATTGCGGTAGCGTAGAATTGCCACCGGGTTATCGAC
>JAUXDF010000375.1 GCA_030618505.1 Spongiibacteraceae bacterium
CCTGGTTATATACCTGGTCTGATCGAGAGTTATCCGCTGAGGATGAGACGGCTTATCGGGCTTTGCTGTTGCGGCGAGAGCAGGGTGTCCCTGTAGCGCATCTTCTGGGTCGTCGCGAATTCTGGTCTTTGGATCTTTTGGTAAATCCCGCCACCTTGATTCCACGACCGGAAACGGAACTGCTGGTTGAAACTGCATTGGAATTGCTGCCGGAATCAGCACAGCGCATCGTTGATTTAGGTTGCGGTACTGGCGCTATAGCCCTGGCTCTGGCTTCGGAACGAGAAAACTGGCAACTATTAGCGAGCGATCGCATTGCCGAGGCAGCGCTACTGGCAGAGAAAAACCGGCAGCGACTGAACTTAAATAACCTTGCAGTCATACAGGGTGACTGGGCTGAGGCATTGGCTAGCCAGTGCTGGAATATGGTCATCAGCAATCCACCCTATATTGACCAGGATGATCACCATCTGCAGCAGGGTGATGTACGGTTTGAGCCCTTATCGGCACTGGTTGCTGAAAATAATGGTTTGGCGGATATTGAGGTGATCGCTCATCAGTCCCGAGGCTTGTTAATCAGTGGTGGCTACTTACTGCTGGAGCATGGTTGTCAGCAGAAGGCAGCGGTACAAGCTGTGCTGCTTGAGCAAGGTTATGTAGATGTTCGAACCTTGAAAGATCTTGCAGGCCTGGACAGATTAACCTTGGGTAGAAAACAATAGAAAAACCCCAGTCAGAACGGGTTTGGTAAATTGTAGGGTGCACCTAAAAGAGGGCACAAGCGGCCCCCGCACCAATAATTAGGATCAATGGTGCGGGGGCCGCACCCTACGATGAAAGTTTTGTAATAAGGGCTCGATACTCAAGCAGGTAACATCAATGAAAGATCAACAACTGCTGCGTTACTCCCGACAAATTATGTTGCCCGATTTTGATATCGACGGCCAGCAGCGCCTGCTCAAGTCCAGCGTGTTAATTGTCGGCCTTGGAGGTCTGGGCTGTCCGGTGGCAATTTATCTGGCGAGCAGTGGTGTTGGCAAGTTGGTGCTGGCTGATTTTGATGAGGTCGAGCTAAGCAACCTGCAGCGTCAAATTGCCCACGGCAGCGGTGATATCGGCCGGCCAAAGGTCGAGTCCGCTCGCGATGCGATCGCCGCGCTTAATCCGGATACCGAGGTAAGTTGCATCAATGAAAAACTGGATGCCCAGGGGCTGGAGTCGGTGATTGAGCAGGTCGATTTGGTGGTGGATGCCTGTGATAATTTCAGTACCCGCTTTGCTATCAATCGAGCCTGCGTGAAGCACAAAAAACCGCTGGTATCGGGTGCTGCAATCCGCAGTGAAGGGCAGGTGATTGTATTTGACAGTCGAGAGCAAAATAGCCCCTGCTATCGCTGCCTTTATAGTGATGCGGTGTCCGATGAGAATCTAAGCTGCTCAGAAAGTGGTGTTATTGCCCCGCTGGTAGGGGTGATTGGCTCGTTGCAGGCGATGGCGGCAGTGAAGCTGTTAAGTGGTTTTGGTGATCCTGCCAATGGAAAGTTGTTGGTATTTGACGGCAAGTATCAGGAGTTTAGAAATCTGACTGTGACAAAGGATCCAGACTGTCCGGTGTGTGGTATTTGATTGCGATGGTCTGGGCTAGTTCAAGGTGTTGTCAGCGTGGACGGGCTTCTCTGCCGTTTCGATCAGGCAGTTATCCAGCAGGCGCTGCAGAGTGTCTCGCAGTGTGTCAATGCTGAAGGGTTTTGCCAGCACCGCATCTGCTCCCCGGGTGACCGCCAGGCTTAAAAAGCTTTGTTTATGGGGTTTGTTTTCTAGATTGGCCATCGCAACGATGGGTGTCAGGGGGCTGAGCTCCTTGATTTTGCTAATGACATCAAGACCATCAGTGCCGGGCATAACAATGTCGGTAATAACCAAATCGGGTTTATCTTGCTGGTAGCGGCTGATACCGTCGTCGCCGCTACTTGCTTGTAGCACTCTGAACCCGCTTACCTCCAGTAACTCACTGATAAAACGACGAAAATTACTATCGTCTTCAATGACCAATACGGAGTATCGTCTAGACTGTTGTTGCCTCCATTCATCGGGGATTAAATCCATAGTGCCTCTATTCGCCCGTGGCTTTTAGCATTTTTGCTGCTAGCTCGTAGCGCGCATTACATTATTGTTTTTTTACTGCGTAGTGATCATTGTAGATACAAAGACGAAGCCTCGCAAGGCGAGCAAAACTGCCATTGTTGAGTGAATTGATATGAACCATACAAGGTGGCTTGCATAGTGCTATAATGGATCGTTTTGATTGACTTAGGTTTTTACCTCAAGCTTCTCTATTCTGGCTTGATAACTTTGGCGGGCGGGTTGGTGTATTTTGATAAATAAGTGGTTGAAAGACTTAACAGGGAAGGGTGCGTCGCAGAATACTGTTGAGCACAAAGAGCAAGATAAAGAACACAATAAAGAGACTCAGAAGAAAGTAGCAAAGGACAAGCCTGAGGGGCGCCCTGACAGGGGAGGCAAAAACAAACAAAGTTCTCAGCGTAAAGCAAAGCCGGTCAAAACCTGGGATATCAGCCAGTTTCAGGTAGAGCCTGCAGAGGGTAAAGCCCGCTTTCATGATTTTGATCTACCGCTGTCGGTGATGCATGCTATCGCAGACTTGGGTTTTCAGTATTGCTCGCCCATTCAGGCGCAGTCCTTGCCTCACACCCTTGATGGTCATGATGTAATTGGTAAGGCACAAACCGGCACGGGAAAAACCGCCGCCTTTTTGATCACTATTCTGAGTGATCTGTTGAAAAACCCCATCGAAGAGCAGCGTTATCAATCTGAGCCTCGAGCCTTAATTATTGCGCCTACCCGAGAGTTAGTCATCCAGATTGGCAAAGATGCCGAGCAGCTTTGTCAGTATGCCGGGTTGCATGTGGCAACATTAATTGGCGGTATGGATTATGCCAAGCAACAGCGTGATATGAACAGCAAGGTGGTTGATATTGTGGTGGCAACACCGGGCCGTTTGCTGGATTTCCAAAAGCGCGGTGATTTACACCTTGATCTGGTTGAGTTGCTGGTGATTGATGAGGCGGATCGTATGCTGGATATGGGTTTTATACCTCAGGTCAGAAGTATTATTCGGTCGACACCGCAAAAAACCCATCGTCAGACCTTGTTGTTTAGCGCCACTTTTACCGACAGTATTATGCGTTTGATCGAGCAGTGGACCCATGAGCCGGTCAGTATCGAAATTGAACCAGAGCGTGTGGCCACAGATAGTGTCGATCAGCGAGTCTATCTTTGCTCTGGTCGGGAAAAATTTACCCTATTGAAAAACATATTGGCTGAAGATGAAGTGGAGAGCGCCATTATATTTGCCAACCGTCGTGATCAAGTGCGTCGTTTGCAGGAGCGTTTGCGCAAAGGTGGTGTTCGGTGCGGGATGTTATCCGGCGAAGTCGCCCAGAATAAACGCACCAAAACCCTGGACGATTTCCGTAGTGGTAAAATCGATGTGCTGGTGGCCACCGATGTGGCGGGGCGTGGTATCCACATTGATGGCATCAGTCATGTGTTTAATTTTACTCTGCCGGAAGATCCGGAGGATTATGTTCACCGTATTGGGCGTACCGG
>JAUXDF010000305.1 GCA_030618505.1 Spongiibacteraceae bacterium
TCGAAAATTAAGTCCGCTCCTGGCCAACGCAAATCTAGCTCCCAGGCCTTTTCAAGGCCTTTAAGTCGCAAGATTTGCGTTGGCCAGGATCTCTTTGTCTAATTTCTGGATGGGCACTAATTAGTGTTTGGCATTTCATCCAGAACCAGAACTTAATACAATGGACGTATGCCCTGCCACTTTATCCCTAAAATGCTTTGCTCGCTACTGCTCTGTCTGCTGGCAAACCTAAGCTTCGCCCAGGATGTGGTGCAAGCCAAGCCCACACGCATTGTCTCAATGAACCTCTGCGCCGACCAACTGCTGATAATGCTGGCCGATAGGGAGCATATTCTTTCCCTGAGCAACCTGGCCATCGACAAGAACCTCTCCTTTATAGCAGCACAGGTTGGCAATATCCCCTTAAATGAGGGCCATGCAGAACAAATCGTCGCCCTGCAACCTGATCTGATATTAGCCGGACAATACAGTGAAACCGATGCCTCCAGTATGCTGACACGGCTCGGCTACAAAATTGAAACGATCAATATCACCTTCTCTATAGCTGATATCAAAAACAACATACGCTCACTTGCCCGGCTTCTGCAAGAAGAAAAAAGAGGTGAAGTGCTAATTCAAAACATGGAACAACGCATCAAGCTAGCCAATCAACAGGCACAGCTACAAAAACGCCGACTGGCATTAATCTACGCGCCCAACGGCTTCACCAGCGGCAGTAAAACCATTTCCCATGAAGCATTAGAGCTGGCGGGGATGGATAATCTTGCGGCCCTAAAAGGTATTGAATATTACGGTAATCTCTCACTGGAGAGTGTTATTCAGGCGCAACCTGAACTGCTGATCATTAACGATGGCACCATTAACCCTCATTCATTAGCCCAGCGACAGCTACAACACCCCGCCCTTCAACATTGGCTTGACGATAAAAATGTGATTACAATGCCGCCGCAATTCTGGATTTGCGGAGGCCCCATGATTGCCGATGCCATTGAGTTTTTAGTCGCCCATTAAATATCTGATCACCTATTGGTTCACTCATTGAAAATACGCCCACAAATAAAATCATCGCAAATCCTGTCAAGCCTGCTAGTACTGACCGTACTACTTTTTTTGCTGGCACTGAACACCGGTGATGCCGATATAGATCTTTATAAGGCTCTATTGCAAAACGACGCCTCTATTGATCAAATGATTGTCCGCGAGATCCGCCTGCCCCGTGCCATGTTAGCCATTCTGGTCGGCGCCACCCTCGGCATCAGTGGCGCCGCCCTGCAAGGTCTGCTGCGCAACCCCTTGGCCGACCCTGGCCTGGTTGGCGTTAGTAGCTGCTCGGCGCTGGGAGCCGTGATCACCCTATACTTTGGCTGGGCTGGCAGCGTCTGGTTTGCCCTGCCGCTGGGCGGCATTATCGGCGCCCTTGGTTCAGTGATGATTGTGTTTTTGCTGGCCGGGCGCAGCAGCAGTATTTTAAGCCTGATCCTGGCAGGAATGGCGATTAATGCTTTATCCTCCTCGCTGATATCGCTAGCGCTGAATTTCTCCCCCAACCCCTATGCCGCCAATGAGATTATCTACTGGCTGCTTGGCTCGCTAAGCAATCGCAGCCTGGATGATGTCGCCATCAGCGCCCCCTTGATGATTTTCGGCTGGCTGGCAATCATCAGTAGTTATCGTTTTTTGAATGCCCTCAGTTTAGGTGAAGATACCGCTCGCTCACTGGGCTTTAATATCAACCATCAACGCTGGTTGATTATTCTTGGCGTTGCCAGTTGCGTTGGGGCAGCAGTATCCGTTAGCGGCAATATCGGTTTTATCGGTTTGGTCGTGCCACATATACTACGCCCCCTGGTTAAACACGAGCCAGGAAAACTGCTTGCCCTTAGCGCTCTGGGGGGCGCTATTTTACTGCTGGTTGCGGATATCACCGTGCAATGGCTACCCACCGAAAAAGAACTAAAACTTGGCGTAGTTACCGCACTGATCGGTGCCCCGTTTTTTCTCAACCTGATTTACAAACAGCGGAATCAACTATTATGAGCCTGCTGAGCGCCAACAATATCTCACTGAGTTTTGGTGACAACCAGGTATTACAGAACGTCTCACTATCCGTAAAACGCGGAGAAGTGATCGGTTTGATCGGCCCCAACGGTGCAGGAAAAACCTCGTTATTGCGCATACTGGCCAATCTCCAAAACCCGGATCATGGTCAGGTGGACCTGCAAGGGAAAAACCTTAGCGATACCGCCATTAAACAGCTGGCTCAACAAATCGGTTATCTTGCACAAGGGGCTCCCGCGCACTGGCCTTTACTGGCGGAAAAAGTGGTGGAACTGGGTCGACTACCCTATCAGTCCCTGAATCAATCGCTCTGGCAAGGCCTGAACACAAAGGATAAAAAAATTATCGACCAGGCCATCAGCCAGACTGAAATCGACCACCTGCGCCAGCGGCCAATCACTACCCTGTCCGGCGGTGAACGAATGCGCGTATTACTTGCTCGCCTGTTTGCATCCGAGCCAACACTAATTCTTGCCGATGAGCCAGTCGCAGCGCTTGACCCTTACCACCAGTTACATATCATGGAATTGTTACGCGAACATGCGGCAAACAAGGGGGCGGTTATCGTCGTATTACATGACCTGAATTTGGCCGCACGCTTTTGCGATCGACTGGCACTGTTACATAAAGGAAAGATCGCTGTCGAAGGTAAGCCAGCACTCGTACTCGACAATAAGAATCTACGAGATGTCTACGGCATAGAGGCAAAATACCTCAAAGACGACTCCCAGTTTGCCGTTATTCCCTGGCAAAGGGTTGAGAGTTCAAATTAACTGCTAATATAGTACACATAAATAAGATTGCAGGATGTGCTTCGCGCACCAACAAACTTTTGATTTTTTTACGCTAACGGTGCGGAAACCGCACCCTACCAGTGACAGTTTGCAGCTTAAGTAAGCGCTAATACACCATGAACATTCAAAACCAACATAAAAAACTCAGAGCAAAACTCTACGAAATTATTTTCGGTACCGACACCCCCGCCGGCAAACGCTTTGATATATTTCTAATCTACGCCATCATTATTAGTGTAGTGGCCGTCGCCCTTGACTCAGTTGGCGAACTCAATGAAAACTACGGAAATTATTTTTTTATCGTTGAGTGGGGCTTTACCCTTCTATTCACCCTGGAATATTTGACTCGCCTCTGGATCCATCCCAAGCCACTAACTTATATGCGCAGTTTCTACGGTGTCGTTGACCTGCTATCTATCCTGCCAACCTATATTGCCTACCTGCTTCCACATGCCAATTTTATGATGGTGATACGCATTTTACGAGTACTGCGAATTTTCAGAATTTTAAAACTGATTCACTATCTCGCTGATGCCAATATTCTGGTCAGATCACTGATAGCATCACGACGGAAAATTTTGATTTTTTTCTGCTTTGTGCTTGCTCTTACCACTATTTTTGGCTCGATGATGTTTGTTATTGAAGGGCCCGAAAATGGCTTTACCAGTATTCCAAAAAGCATCTATTGGGCAATTGTTACTATTACCACCGTTGGCTACGGTGATGTTTCACCACATACTGTGCTCGGGCAAACTATCGCCGCTATTGTAATGATTATCGGTTATTCGGTGATTGCCGTACCCACGGGTATTCTCACCGCCGAACTGGCAACCGAGATGCAACGTCACCGTGGTATATTTCGCTGTAAAAACTGCAAAAAAACCGGGCATGATAGTGATGCACAACACTGTAAATTTTGCGGGGCAAAACTGCTTCATTAAATACATCAGCCAACTTGTTAACTAGTGCCCATCCAGAAACAGTTTTTATCGTCTTCCCTGCGAAGGCAGGGATCCAGTAAGTGTATGAATTCTCTGGATTCCTGCCTTCGCAGGAATGACGGTAGAAGGAAAAGTATGTTATTTATGGATGGGCGCTAACTAACTCGCTGCCAAAGACTGCTAACCTCTAGCTGGATTCCATCCAGAAACAATGATTTTCTCTTATCCACCAATTAAGTCTAAAAAAACCGAGTCAAAGATGCTTATCTTATAAGAAACATACAAATCCAAGACCCTGCCTTTTTGCTTTTGTGCCGCCAAATATTATTATTTTTTAAACGCTTGTTTTTTCAGCACTAAAACTGTTTATTTTTTAACCAAAAATAGGAATTTTTCTTCTTTTTCAACGACTTTTTACACTTTCCTCGAAACTTTCTCTGTCATAACACTGTAACAATGACATAGAATAATGTCGTCCTAGGAAAGCTGAGGTACTGCAAGCCGTTGGAGCAAGATTGCTCAGAAGTAAAAACGGTGGCCGTACTTCAATAGTTATGACATGTTTTTTAAAACTAAGGGGAACCACCTATGAAACGTAAAATCCTTCCTATCGTTATTTCCAGTCTAGCCGCAATGACCACTCAGGCAGCTTTTGCT